>CAZFHT010000007.1:0-12007 GCA_964518785.1 uncultured Eubacterium sp. | reverse complement strand
AAAAGGTTGACATAAGAAAAAAATGAGGGTATACTTTCTTTTGGAATTATTTACAAAACGACAGAAACGAGGAAAATATGATGACAAATGAAACATTGACAGAGAAGACGGTGACACCTGCGAAGGCGAGGATGTTTTCGACGTTTGATATGGTGCTGATGGCACTGTTTGCGGCGGTTACGTGCGTACTGGCACCATTGTCAGTGCCGGTTGGTCCGGTGCCGATATCCTTGACAAATCTGGTTATTTATATCAGTATGTATGTATTGGGCTGGAAAAAGGGAACACTGACCTATATTGTGTATCTTTTATTAGGGTTAGTGGGACTTCCGGTGTTTTCCGGTTTTGAGGGCGGCGTAGGAAAACTTGCCGGACCTACCGGCGGTTATCTGGTGGGATTTATTTTTATGGCAATAATATGTGGTCTGACAGTGGAGATTTTTGATAAAAACAAATGGCTTCACCGTATTCTGAATCTTGTGGCAATGATTGTGGGAACTGCTGTGGCGTATGCTCTGGGTACGGTGTGGTTCTGCCTTTCTACCGGAACCGGAGTGGCGGCGGCACTGGTTTTGTGCGTTTTTCCATTTATCATTGGGGACTTGGTTAAGATGGTCATTGCTCTGTGTGTCGGACCGACATTGAGAAAACAGCTTGGTAGGATTAAAAAGTAGGAGACAGAGGAGGATACGATGCTGGCAATCATAGCTGCAATGGCGAAAAACAGAGTGATTGGAAATCAAGGGAAAATTCCATGGGACATACCGGAGGACCGGACACATTTTAAAAATTTGACCATGGGAAATGTTATCGTCATGGGACGACGCAGTTATGAGGAAATTGGGTTTCCTCTGCCCGGCAGGACGACGTATGTTGTTTCCTCAACGATAAATGTGGAGGGGGAAAACTGCCATACGGTAAGGTCACTTCAAGAAGTGATAAAACGGGAACCGGACAGAGATGTTTTCGTCTGCGGCGGTGCAATGCTGTATGAGGAGGCACTGTCTCTGGCTGATGTTATTTACCTGACCGAGTTGTCATGGGAAGTAGAGGGAGATACCTATTTTCCGGAGATCCCGCTGTCTGATTTCACAGAGGCGGAGAAAATTGTCACAGGGGAATTAACAGAATCCATTTGTTATCTTACTCTGAGAAGAAATGAATTACGGAACAGTGATAATAAGGCTTTCGTGAATAAGTGTTGACGAAGGTCTTATTTTTATGTTAGGGTGGTTTCAGACAGATATGGAGGGAATTAACATTGATTGACAAGAGATTTGCTTTACTGATTGACTCAGATAATATTTCTGCAAAGTACATAGATTGTATTTTAGATGAGATGACAAAACATGGGGTTGCCACCTATCGGAGAATTTACGGCGACTTTACAAGTAAACAGATGCACCGTTGGAGAAGTGAACTGGCAGAGCGTTCGATTACACCGATACAGCAGTTCCAGAACACGATTGGAAAAAATGCTACCGATTCTGCTCTGATTATTGACGCCATGGACATTCTTTATACCGGGAATGTTGAGGGATTTTGTCTGGTCTCTTCGGATGGGGATTTCACCAGACTGGCAAGCCGTCTTCGTGAATCCGGCATGGAAGTGATTGGGATGGGAGAGAGCAAGACGCCGAAATCATTTAAGGCAGCCTGCTCGGTTTTTACGGACATTAAGCTGCTGCTTGACTTGGAGACAGAAAAGGGAACGGAAAAGCAGGAAAAGAAAAATGTAGTAAAAAAGAAAAAGATTGCCGACGCCATTGTGGAAATTATCACGACCAACGAGAACAATGGCAGGGATACGGGACTTGGAGAGATTGGAAGTACGCTGCTGAAAAAATATTCTGATTTTGATGTGAGAAATTATGGCTACAGTTCGCTGTCAAGATTTATCGAGGAGATTGATAATTTTGAACTGCGCCGCAATAAGACAAGCATTAGCGTAGTGCTGAAAAATGATATTACAGAGATTGAGACTTTTACGGTGGAGACGGTGAAAAAAGCCGGAGTTACAGGGATTGATATTGGTCTTTTGGCACAGAAGCTGTATGACCATTACCCTAATTTTAAGGCGAAAAAACTGGGGTATTCCACATTTCAGAAGTTTGTGGCGGGAATATCCCAGTTACAAATTGAAAATCTGGGGAACAATCAGAAAAATGTGTATTTGAAACGGTAAATAAGTAGAAAAAACTGTGAAAAATAATCGAACTGTGTTACAATGAACGAGTAAGACATTCAACATAATACTAAGGGGCGTAAAGATATATGAAAAAGTTATATTTGATTCCTCTTTTTTTCGCAACCTTATTTGTGGCATGGGCGTGGAATGGTGATAAACAAAGGGATGTAGAATATGCCCGGACGTCGGTGGAACGCTCCGCTGCGGAAAATGCAGTGTCGGCAAATGCAGTATCAGCAAATGCAGTGTCGGCAAATGCGGTGTCAGCAAGTGCAGTCAGTGGTCAGAGTGCGGCGGCAGAAGATTTGACGACGCCTAAGTTTGCCAGAGAAGAATCTTTGAAAAATGTCAAAAGGGTGACGGCAGAGGAGAGAAAAGAACGGGAAAAAGAGAGAAATGCATTAGCAGAGAAAAAGAAGAAAGCGGTACAAAAGAAAGCTGCCATGAAGAAGAAAGCACAGGAGGCAAAGCGTTCTTACATCATCAAGGATGTGCCGGCAGATAATGAAGTGAAGAAATATGAGCGATATACACTGCTGACGAAGTGGAAACAGGCAGATTTGCAGAAACTTGCCCATACGGATAATAATGGTATGCGTAAGGTGGGAAGTCGGTACTGTGTGGCACTGGGAAGTTATTACACGACGACTATCGGGACGGAATTTGACTTGATTATGGAGAATGAAACGGTGATTCCATGTATTCTGGGAGACGTAAAGTCTGATTTACATACGGACGCAAAGCACCAGCGGGGGAAAAATGACGGATGTGTTGCGGAATTTATTGTGGATGATACGAAACTCCAGAAAAATGCGAAAATCAGTGGAAGTGTTCATGTGATACCGGAATTTGCCGGAGAGATAAAAGAAATTAAAATTTATACAGATTGATACAAAGCGAAGGAGGATGAGTAAATGGGAAAACGAAAGAAAGTGGTAATCATCGCAGTTATTGTGGCGGTGCTGCTGGTTCTTTTTCTTGGTGCGGCGGCGGTTTACAGATATGTTGCGCCAAGCAGCGTCAAAAAAGACCTGACTTCCTTTTTTGAAATGGAGCAGAATCAGGTGGCTCTGATTGTGGATGATACGATGTTAGAGGAGAGAGGTCTGAAGATAGATGACCAGATTTATATTCCGGCAGACATTGCATCGGGATATATGGATGAGAGAATCTATGTAGATGAAAAAGAAAATATTTTGTCTTATGTAACTAGTGATGGACTGATACAGGCAAGTGCAGATTCAACTTCCTATAAAATCGGCAAAGAAAGTCAGGAAAGCCAGCAGCCGTTTTTGACGGTTCAGGAAGAAACGGCTTATGTGTCGCTTTCTTTTATCCAGGAACATGCAAGCTGTGATTTTACCGAATATTCCAATCCATCCCGACTTGTCATTATGACAGACCGGGACAAGGAATATACCTTTGGAACGCTGCTGAAATCTACGAGAGTCCGTACCGGACCGGGAAAGAAATATGCCTATCTTACCGAGCTGGCTGAGGGCAGCAGGGTTATCGTGGAGAATGAAATCAAGCAGGAAAATGAGTACATGGCTGTCACGACAGAGGATGGTGTCACCGGCTATGTCCCGATTGAAAGAGTAGGTTCGACGGAAACCGGCACATGGGAATTTACAAAGGAGCCGGAGGTTTTTGAACAGAAATCGTTGGGAGAAAATGTGTGTCTGGCATGGAATCAGGTGACAAACGAGGAGAGCAGTAAAACACTGCCGTCCAGTGTCAGTCAGGCTGCCAGCATGAATGTAATTTCTGTCACATGGTTTGCTTTGAGTGATAACAAGGGGAACTACAGCTCCCTTGCCAATGGAGATTATGTGTCACAGGCTCATGCACAGGGCTTGAAGGTTTGGGGATTGATTAACGATTTTGATAAAAACATCAAAATGACAAAGATTCTCGGAACGACAAGTGTTCGAATGAAATTAGTAAATTCGCTGGTGGCGTCTGCGATTCGCTATGATTTGGACGGTATCAACATTGATTTTGAAAATATTACAAAGGATTCCGCAGACGCTTATTTGGAATTTTTGAGAGAGCTGACGATTAAGTGCCATGTAAATGACCTTGTGGTGTCTGTGGATAATTACACACCCGCAAGTTATAATGCTTTTTACAATCTGGAGGAGCAGGGGCGTGTAGTAGATTATGTAATTCTTATGGCGTATGATGAGCATTATAAAGGCAGCGACGAGGCTGGCTCTGTATCCTCTCTGGGATTTGTGAAAAGCGGTGTAGAGGGTGTTCTTGCCAAAGTTCCGAAAGAGCGTGTCATCGTGGGACTGCCATTTTATACAAGGCTTTGGAAGGTGGAAAAGGGAAAGAAACCGACCCCTACCGTTTATGGCATGAGCGCAGCGGAAAGTGTGCTGCGGGAGAATGAGGCTGCGAGCAAATGGGATGATGAGACCGGGCAGTATTACGCACAGTATAAGTCCGGCGGTGCGACTTATAAAATCTGGCTGGAGGAGGAGACTTCGATACAAAAGAAACTGGAGGTTGTAAAGGAAAATGATGTGGCAGGTGTCGCTTTTTGGAAACTCGGATTTGAACGGGCGGTTACATGGAAAACGATACAGGAGACGCTGAAATAAAACCGAAAGAGGAGTCCTTTCCCTCTCGATTTTACGCACTGTTGCATTTTATGGATTTTCCCCGCATATACTTTTATAAGAACATTGCGGGGAAGTGATAAATTGAAAAAATATAGAGTACCAATGGTAGCCGGAGGAATTTTTCTTATTCTGGCTGCCATTTTTGGTTTTATAGTCGGGACGAAGAGGGAACGTGCTGCGTTGAATATGACGGCGCAGGGAACGAAGGCAACGGTGGTCATTGACGCAGGACATGGGGGATTTGACCCGGGTAAGGTGGGAACGCAGGATACACTGGAAAAAGACATAAATCTGGCGATTGCCAAAAAGGTTGAAAAAACATTAACGGACAGCGGTTATACGGTGTATATGACGAGAACCGAGGACACAGCTCTCTATGATGAAGGGGCAGCGAAGAAAAAAATGTCTGATTTGCAAAACCGGGTGAAGATAATCAATGAGGCAAATCCGGTGGTGGCGGTCAGTATTCACCAAAACAGTTATTCGGCGGAAACAAAAGGGACGCAGGTGTTTTATTACAAAAATTCGGAAAAGGGAAAAATCCTTGCAAAGCAGCTGCAGGATGCGGTAAGGGAGGTTATGGGAGATGAGAATAAGCGGGTGGAAAAAGGAAATGACTCTTATTATATGCTGAAAAATGTGGAATGTCCTTTTGTCATTGTTGAGTGCGGCTTTCTTTCCAACCCGGAGGAGGAGACACTCCTCAAGGATGAGACCTATCAGCAGAAGATGGCACTGGGAATCTGCGAGGGAATCGAAAGATATTTATATAGTTAATGCTGATTTTGTACGGAAAATGGCACTTTTTAATACCCAAAAAATCCCAATTTTCAAAATTTCTTGTATAAATGACCATAATATGGTATGATTGTTTGTATAGAATAGCAGGATGAACAAAAAAGAATTGAAGGAATTGGTATGAATACAGAATCGATTATCTGGAATCCGCAAACTGGTTACAAAGAAGAAGAATTAGAACGGGCAGCCGAGATTCTCCGTCAGGGAGGTCTGGTAGCATTTCCGACAGAGACAGTTTACGGTCTGGGTGGAGATGGGTTACAGAAAGAGGCTTCTAAAAAAATATATGCAGCAAAGGGACGTCCCAGTGATAATCCACTGATTCTTCATATCAGTAAGAGGTCCGAGCTGGACGCTGTTGTGAGACGAGTACCGGAGGCAGCAGAACGGCTGATGAAAGTTTTCTGGCCGGGACCTATGACGTTGATTTTTGAAAAAAGCGACAGTGTTCCTTATGAGACGACGGGAGGACTGGACACTGTGGCGGTGCGTATGCCCAGCCATGAAGGGGCAAGGCAGTTGATTGAAAGAGCCGGAGTTCCGGTGGCGGCACCGAGTGCCAATACGTCCGGCAGACCAAGTCCTACGAAAGCAGAGCATGTAAAAGAAGATTTGGATGGGAAAATTGATATGATTATCGATGGCGGTAAAGTCGGTATCGGACTGGAATCCACCATTGTTGATATGACAGAAGACATCCCGGTTATTCTTCGTCCGGGGTATATTACAAAAGAAATGATGGAAGAAGTAATCGGTGAAGTGAGGATGGACCCCGGTCTGGCAGCCAAAGATTCATCCCAGCGACCAAAAGCACCGGGAATGAAGTACAGGCATTACGCTCCTAAAGCGTCTATGACTGTATACGAGGGAACGACAGAGGAGGTAGTAGAAAAAATCAATGAGATGGCATCCGGGTACCCGGAGGAGAAGGTTGGCATACTGGCGACGGAGGAAACGAAACACCGGTATCCCCATGGACAAGTAGTAGCGGCAGGCTCCCGGAAAGACCATACCATTGCCAACGGTCTTTTTGATGCGTTGAGAACCTTTGACCATTTGGAGGTTGAAGTGATTTTTTCGGAAAGTTTTTTTGGTGAGGAAAAGGGTGAGGCGATTATGAATCGTCTTTTGAAGGCAGCAGGGCAGCATATAAACTACTTGGGGGAATCCAAAGATGTACAGTAAGATTATATTTGTCTGTAAGGAAAATGTGTATCTCAGCCCTATGGCTGAATGGATTATGAAAAGCATTTTGATGGACAAGTCAAAAGGGATATATTCGCGTGGTCTTGTGGTTTTATTTCCTGAACCACGCAACATGAAGGTGACGGATGTTCTCATGAATCACGCCATACCTTGTGAGGAGCAGGTGTCAAAAGAGTTCGATATTGGGGAAGTGGACGACACAACACTTGTTCTTACAATGAATTTTACGGAAAAAGTAAAGCTGGTAGAGGACTTTGAACTGGCGGAAAATATTTACACGATAAAGGAATTTGTAGAGGAAGAGGGAGATGTGACCGATCCATATGGCGGAGAGGAAGGAGCCTATGAGGAGTGTTATGTTGAATTGAAGGATTTACTCTATAAGGTTAAGAAAAAACTGGAGTGGTCATAAATAACAAGGATAACATAATGAGGAGGTAAGATATATGATTGCATTGGGGAGTGACCAGGCAGGTTACGAATTAAAGCAGGTTATTATCAAGCATTTGGAGGAGAGAGGACTGGAGTACAAAGACTACGGCAGCTACAGTGCGGATTCGGTAGATTATCCGGTTTATGGGAAAAAAGTTGCCCATGCGGTTGCGGATGGTGAGTGCGACAGGGGAATCCTTATTTGCGGCACCGGAATCGGAATTTCCATTGCGGCAAATAAAGTAAAGGGGATTCGTGCAGCTCTCTGCAGTGATTGTTTTAGTGCCGAGGCAACGAGACTTCATAATGATGCCAATATTCTGGCGTTTGGGGCGAGAGTTGTAGGTGCCGGACTGGCAGTAAAGATTGTGGACACCTTTTTGGACACGCCCTTTTCCGGAGTTGAACGTCATCAAAGACGAATTGACATGATTGAAGAGGATTAGGAGGAGAAAGCTATGCTGGGATTTATCGGATGCGGTAACATGGCGCAGGCCATGTTGAAAGGAATTTTATTAAAGGGAATATACAAAAAAGACGAGATTATTGTTTCCCGACGCAATGCCGGTGAATTAAAGAAAATTCAAGATGAGCTGGGAATTCAGGTCACAGTGGATAATAGGGAAGTGGCAAAAAAAGCAGATGTATTAGTGCTGGCTGTTAAGCCGTATCAGTTTGAGAAGGTAATTCCGGAGATTTCCAAATTTGTCCGGGAGGATACGCTGATTATTTCTATTGCGGCAGGACAGTCGATTATGAATATTGAAAGTCTCTTTGGCAAAACTATCAAATTAGTGAGGACAATGCCGAATACACCGGCGCTTGTTCTTGCCGGTGCTACCGGAATGTGTTTTAATGAGAAAGTGACAGAAGAAGAGAAGACGAAAGCAGAAGAACTTTTCCGGAGTTTTGGAATTGTCGCCGTTGTGTCTGAGGATATGATTGATACAGTGATTGGCGTCAGCGGAAGTTCTCCTGCTTATATTTTTATGATTATAGAGGCAATGGCAGATGCCGCAGTGGCGGATGGTATGCCGAGAGCACAGGCATACGAGCTGGCGGCACAGTCTGTTATGGGAAGTGCCAAGATGGTACTGGAGACTGGCAGACATCCGGGAGAACTGAAGGATATGGTGTGTTCTCCGGGCGGGACTACGATTGAGGCGGTTCGCGTGATGGAGGAAAAAGGGCTGCGAAGTGCCGTGATAGAAGGTCAGATGGCTTGTGTAAAGAAGGCAAGAGAGCTATGAGAAAACGAGATGATGTAAAAAACCGCAAGGAAACATTTCATGCACTGGCAATGATTTTACAGATTGGTTTGACGGTTTTGATTTGTATGGGTATGAGCCTTGCGATAGGATATTATATTGACCGTCTTTTTCAGACGACGATTTGGGTACCGATTATGATGATGGTTGGTATTCTGGCGGCAATCCGCAGTATGATGATTTTAACCGGACATTATACACCAAATACATCAGAGAAAGGAAAGACCAATGAAGATAGCCAAGAGGACTCTGATTGAAGTCATTGTGGGTATTTGGATTCTGGCAGCAGTTGTTATTTTGGCAGGCGTGTTTTTTGTACCGAATCCGCTGGCGTATACGCTGGGGGAGGTGGTGGGAAGCCTGACGTCATCCGCCATGATGTTTCATCTGTACTGCAACTTGGAAATCGAATTGGATTTGCCGGAGAACAAAGCTGTAAATCATTCCCGAATCATGTCGGCACTGCGCAGTTTCATTGAATTGGGCGTGCTGGCCGGGAGTTTTTACATTTCGCACTGGGTACTTCCGTACACAGTGTTGGCGGGGCTGTTTGGTAGAAAACTGGCAGCCCTTGCCATCCCGATTTATGAGGAAAAGGTTAGAGATAAACTTTTTTCTCATGGGAGAAAAATACGAGAGAAAGGAGAGTGAGAGAGCGTGGATGTAGATTTTTATATACATGGTTATCAGCCGATTCAAATTGGTGGTGCAACAGTTTACATCACTACCAGCCATGTGTGTTTAGCCATTGTCATGGTGATTCTCCTTGTATTCGCCATCGTGGTAAATCGCAAGATAAAAAAAGCAGACCCTACGAAGCCGCCGACCGGATTGCTTAATGTCATCGAGCTTGCCGTAGAAACGGTAGATAAGATGGTGTATGAGAATATGGGTGCAAAGCTGGCACCGAAATTCTGCAATTATATCGGCGTGATTTTCATGGTTCTTTTGTCTTGCAATCTGTCCGGCTTGTTTGGGCTCAGACCACCGACAGCAGATTTTGGTGTGACGCTGCCACTGGCATTGATTACCTTTGTGATGATTCAGTATCAGGGCATCAAGTACCAGAAGTGGGGAAGACTAAAAGGTTTATTCGAACCGATTTTTGTGTTTTTCCCGGTTAATGTTATCAGTGAATTTGCAACGCCGATTTCATTGTCGTTGCGTCTGTATGCCAACATCCTGTCAGGAACGATGATGATGGCTCTGATTTATGGTTTGCTTGGAAAAGTGGCCATTATCTGGCCGGCGGCACTACACGCCTATCTGGATGTATTTGCCGGCGTATTACAGGCATATGTATTCGCAATGCTGACAATGGTATTTATTGCGAATGCAGCAGAAACAGAGGAATAATAAAACAAGAAAGTAGAGGTAATTATTATGGAAATGACAACAGCAATTATTCGTGCAGCTTCCGCAATTGGAGCAGGTTTAGCAGTTATCGCAGGTATCGGACCTGGTGTTGGACAGGGAATCGCAGCCGGTTATGGTGCCAATGCCGTAGGACGCAATCCGGGTGCAAGAGGTGAGATTATGTCTACCATGCTTCTTGGTCAGGCGGTTGCAGAGACCACCGGTCTGTATGGTCTGGTCGTAGCTATGATTTTGCTTTTTGCAAATCCACTTATTAAATAAGCAAATCCCGAAGAATAAATTTATGAAAGGAGGGATTTGGAGTGGATCCAAGAATATTTGGACTTGACCCCCAGACACTGTTCGACACAAGCATTACATTACTTGCCATGCTGGTTCTCTTCCTGCTTTTAAGTTATCTTTTGTTCAATCCGGCAAGAGATTTTATCAATAAGAGAAAGCAGTTCATTGCGGGACAACTGGAAGAGGCGGCAAGCGCGAAAAAAGATGCTCTCGACATGAAAGTAGAGTATGATTCCAAATTGGCAAAAGTGGAGGAAGAATCCGCTGAGCTTTTGGCAGAGGCGCGTAAAAAGGCAAAGAAACGCGAAAATGACATTGTGGCTGAGGCAAACGAAGAGGCTCACCGTATCGTGGTTCGTGCTGAGAAAGAGGTTGCTCTGGAAAAAGATAAAGTCCGCGATGAAATGAAACAGGAAATGGTTCAGGTAGCAACGCTCATGGCTGGCAAATTTGTAGCTCAGTCCATGGATGAGAAGACGCAGGCAGAACTTGTAGCCGAGACGTTGAAAGATATGGGTGATGATACATGGCAAAATTAGTTTCAAAGGTGTATGGAGATGCCTTGTTTTCTCTCGCATTGGAAGAGGGGAATATAGAAGCTCTCTGGAAAGAAGGAGCACTGATTCAGGAAACGCTGGAGGAGAATCCGGAATTTTTGACGATTATCTGTCATCCGGAGATGACTCAGGAGAAAAAATTTTCGATTTTGGAAGATGTATTCAAGAAAGATTTGTCACAGGAAATGATGGGACTTTTTCAGATTATGATAAAAAAAGGACGCATTGGGGACATTCTTTCTGTACTGGAGTACTTTGACAGCAAAGTAAAAGAACATTTAAAAGTGGGTGTCGTGGAGATAACCACGCCTCTTCCTCTGACGGATGAACAGAAAAAGCAGTTGGAGGACAGGCTTTTTGATGTGACGGATTACAAAACGCTGGAAACAAGCTACGAAATTGATGAGAGTCTTCTGGGCGGCATGGTGATTCGAATCGGTGACCGTGTCCTTGACAACAGCATCCGTTCTAAAATGGAGGCTATGTCGAGACAATTATTTAAAGTAAAGCTGTCTTAACGGCGGCAAATCCGGGGACAAAAGATTGTTTTCGGAAAGAAAGAAGGTGTGCTTTTACATGAACTTAAAACCTGAAGAGATCAGTTCAGTGATTAAAGAAGAAATAAAGAAATATAGTACGGAGTTCGAAGTTGCCAATGTAGGAACCGTCATTCAGGTTGCTGACGGTATTGCCCGTATTCATGGATTGGAAAAAGCCATGCAGGGTGAACTGTTGGAATTCCCGCACGAAGTGTACGGCATGGTGCTGAACCTTGAGGAAGATAACGTAGGTGCTGTACTTCTTGGGGATGCGGCAAACATTAATGAAGGTGACATCGTAAAGACAACAGGACGAGTTGCCACTGTTCCGGTTGGTGATGCTATGAGTGGACGTGTTGTGAATGCACTGGGACAGCCGATTGACGGCAAGGGACCAATCAACACCGACAAGATTCGTCCGATTGAGCGTGTGGCGTCTGGTGTTATTTCACGTAAATCCGTAGATACGCCGCTGCAAACCGGTATTAAGGCGATTGATTCCATGGTTCCAATCGGAAGAGGTCAGCGTGAGCTGATTATCGGTGACCGTCAGACAGGTAAAACGGCGATTGCCATTGACACGATTATTAACCAGAAGGATCAAGATGTACTCTGTATCTATGTAGCCATTGGACAAAAAGCGTCAACGGTAGCCAATATTGTGAAAACATTAGAGGAAAGCGGCGCAATGGACTATACAACAGTAGTGGCAGCAACCGCCAGTGAGCTG
>CAZFHT010000006.1:0-32165 GCA_964518785.1 uncultured Eubacterium sp. | reverse complement strand
CGCCATAACACCGCCCTTTTTCACTTGGTCATTTAACATTGCCAAAGCCGCCGTCGTACCCGGTGCGCCTGCTCTCTCCAGTCCAAGCGATTCAAATATCTCTGCAATGCTGTCTCCAATCGCCGGAGTCGGTGCCAGAGACAAATCAATAATGCCGAATGGCACTCCCAGACGTCTTGCCGCCTCGTTCGCCACAAGCTGGCCTACGCGGGTAATTTTAAAGGCAGTCTTTTTAATTGTCTCACAGACGGTACTAAAATCTTTTCCTTTCACTTTATCCAAAGCTGTCTTTACAACACCGGGACCGCTGACGCCCACGTTAATGACTGCGTCCCCTTCTGTCACCCCATGGAATGCTCCTGCCATAAACGGATTATCATCCGGTGCATTACAGAAAATAACCAGCTTCGCACAGCCAATCGAATCCCGGTCCTTCGTGAGAACCGCCGTCTCCTTCACAATCTTCCCCATAAGAAGAATGGCGTCCATGTCAAGTCCGGTCTTTGTAGAGCCTACATTGACAGAGCTGCACACAAAATCCGTCTCTGACAGTGCCTTCGGTATGGACAAAATCAGGTTATGGTCTGCCTCTGTCATTTTCTTGGAAACAAGAGCTGTGTAGCCGCCGATAAAGTTTACCCCTACCGTCTTTGCCGCCTTATCCAGTGTTTTGGCAATCTCGACAAAATCTTCCGGGCAGTGACAGGCAGAACCGCCCACCAAAGCGATTGGTGTAACCGAAATTCGTTTGTTCACAATCGGAACCCCAAACTCCTTGCCGATGGATTCTCCGGTGGAAACAAGATCCTTTGCCATCGTTGTAATCTTATTATAAATATTCTGGCACAATGTCTGCAAATCACTGTCTACACAATCCAAAAGACTGATTCCCATTGTAATCGTGCGCACATCCAAATTTTCTTCGTCAATCATTTTGTTGGTCTCAATGACCTCATTGATATTTATCATTGTTGTCCTCCAAATCATTTTTTCGTAAATGGAACCTCATCAAATCAGATACGGTGCATTTTATCAAAAATTTCCTCTCTCTGCAAACGAATGACACATCCGATTCCCTCACCCAGTTTTTCCAACTCCTCCGATACCTCTGTAAATTCTTTTCCGGCACCTGCGAAATCTACAATCATCATCATGTTAAAAAATCCGTCAACAATCGTCTGGGAAATGTCCAGAATGTTCAGTCCGTTATCTGCCAGATATGTACAGACCTTTGCAATGATTCCTACACTATCTTTTCCTACTACTGTAATAATTGTCTTTTTCATGACATCCTCCATATTTTAATTTATTTGCAACAGTTCTGTCGGCTCATATCTCTCTGCCACCAACATTTCTGTATTCAACGAGTTCCATGTTTCACTCTGCTCCAGCTCATACAAAACCGTACGGTAAGCAAGCTCCGGAAAATTATTTTCCTTGCTGAGGTGTCCCAGCAGAATGTGTTGTAAGCCGGAATGAAGAATTTCCTTAATTAACCTTGCCGACATATCATTTGACAAATGACCTTTGTCACCTAAAATACGCATTTTCAACGCATAAGGGTAAGGTCCTACCTGTAACATATTGATATCGTGATTTGCCTCAACGAGAACCGAATCACAAGTCCCCAGATTTTCGACAATTTCATCCGTAAACATACCCATATCGGTGGCAATCCCAATCTTATGCCCCCCACTTTCCATCGTATAGCATACCGGGTCCACCGCATCATGAGAAATCGAAAAAGGCTGAATCATCATATCTCCAATCTCGATTTCATCCTTTGGTCGTATGCTGTGAAACAAATCCGGGGAAATATTTTTCATATTTCCCTTCTCCCATATTGCTGCTACCGTATCTGCTGTAGCATAAACAGGGATTGGCACCTTCCTGAGCAAAGGTCCCAATCCACATATATGGTCGGTATGTTCATGGGTTATGAAGATTGCCTTTACACTATCGCAAGAGAGGTTCTGTTTTTCCAGCCCCTCTCTCACTCTCTTCATACTGATTCCTACATCTACTAAAATTCCCGACTCCTCCGAGCCAGCATAAATACAATTTCCACTACTGCCACTGGCAATACTGTACAACTGCATTGTCTTATTTTCCATTCATTACTCATCCTTTTTTATCTTTCGTTTTCGTCAATCGTAATCTGGTCACGACCATTTTTCTTGGAATGATACATCGCCATATCCGCACGATTCACCAGCTCACCCGGATTTGCACAAGTCTCCGGGAAGTTAGCAAGTCCGGCACTGGCACGAACCTCCACTTTGACATCCTCATAAGAAACCGGCGCACTCTTAATCTCGCTGTGAATTTCTTTGACAATCTCATAAGCCTCTGCCAGCGACTTGCCCTCAAAGGCAATGACAAATTCTTCTCCACCATATCTTCCGGCGATACCGCCGTATTTAATGGCACCACGATTTAAAGTATGTGCCACATAACAAATTACAGCGTCACCACACTGATGACCATACGTATCATTTACCGATTTAAACTTATCAATGTCAAACAGTGCCAAGGATACGGTGGTACGTTTTATCATGGCATTTTTTAAATACTCCGTTATTAAATCGGACAAATGCCGACGGTTGTAAATTCGTGTAAGACCGTCACGAATCGCCATGTCATTCATCTTCTCATACAATCTGGTATTAGAAATACCGATACTTAACTGGCTGGCAATATTTTCATAAAAAGCTCTGCCCTCGGTAAAAGCATTTTCTTTATTTTTTCCAATCACTAATGTGCCAAGACGCTCATTCTGTTTGTAAATCGGAAGATAAACCATGGACGGAAGTTCCTGCCCGGTAGTGAGATAGGCAAAAAACTTAGCGGAATCCGTAACGACATTCTGAATGTACGTTTTGGAAAGCATGAGAATTTCCTCCATATCCGTTTCCTGAACCGACTTTCTCATATTACGCTCAAAAGCCTCTCCCATGTCCGTCGACATCGCAAGGAATCTTCCCTTTGGCTCCTCACCGGGAGCAAGTAAACTGTTGTCCTCCTCCATAACGACAGCTACCAAATCGAGGTCAAGACGCAGCTGCAAAATCTTTGTAACCTGATTTAACAAATCTTCTTTTTTCAGCGACGCAGCGATAATCGCTGCCACCTCACTCTGAACAGACATCTCATCATGTGCCCGGTTAATTTTCTTGTTTGCTGCCTGAAGTTCGATTTTCTGAACTCCCAGCATTTCATTTACTTTATTGATTCGCTCCTGATGTTCTTTCAAAGCATCATTTGCGTCATTCAAATCCTCCAAGGCCCGGTTCTGTGCTAACAGACGTTTCACAAAAGCGTCCCAGATACCTGCCAGAATCTCACCCAGCGAGATAACAAAGAAGATAACGACGAACACTCCGGCAATCTCCCGAACACAATCTGTGAGTGAAATAGTTCCACTGTGATTCATATAAAATAAAATCACAATCGATGTCAAGCCGTAAGTTGCTGAAAAAACACAATAACAGATTGCTCTGGTCTGCGATTCGTCATAAGAAACGAAGAAAATAATTTCTACGGCGAACATAATCATCGCAATCAAAAATACCAAGCCCTCTCCTTTTGAAGAAGACAAGAAATACAGCAGCATATCAACCAGAAGCCTTACTACATAATAAACTTTCGCAATCTCCTTTTGCTGTATTTTCTTTCCGCCCTTTTGTCTGGCAACCAGTTCAATAAGAAAGAATGCCACAAAACAGGAAATCGCCACAATATCAAAAGAAACTCTTCCGATTCCCAGAACAAAAACAGACATCGCCGTATAAACAATGACTGCTATATACATGAGCAAATGGGCTACATGTATAAATTTGTTGTACCTAACGTCACTAATGTCAAGATTCATCGCTATATCCCCCTTTAATTTTCCCAATATATTTCTATTTCATCGCCGTCGCTTAACGGTTCTGTGAAATCTCTGTCAATGCCGTTGATTTTTGTAATCAAACGGGTTCCCCCAGTCTTTGTAAGGTCAAAAGGAAAAACATCTAAAACATCCACAAAAATCGGTTTTTCTTTATTCGGTATCGTATAAACATCTCCGTTGACGAAAACCTCCAATGACTTCGGCACCACATTCCGTACCGGTGTCTGTGTCTTCTGTGTCTGTGCAAGCACACCCGGAATCACATTGCCCTCCGAGTCCAGCTTTGCCGTATCAAAAGGAATTCCCTTCAACCAGTCCGGCAGTGGTTTTACCGGCTGGAGCAGCGGGTCCTTCTCCATCTGCTTTTCGAAACGTTCTTCCTCCGTCTCCTCCGGTTCCTCCTCCTTCTGTGAAACCGGCACCGGCTTACGCTCAATCACATCACCATTGTAAACCTTTGCCGCAAGACCTGCCTCTCTGCCATTTAAAAGAACCAAATCCTCTTTCTCAAAACCGGCAAATTCCAACACTCCTGACACCGGATAGTAATCAAAGAACTCAATCCTGTCCTTATCTTTTATATCATACAGAGAACTTGCCAGATTTCCATTTACCTCTACCATCTTCGGGCAAATAATCGCCTTGCCGAAAACAAGCACCTCAAGTTCTTCTTTGCTTTCCCGCAAATCGCCCAGTGACATTTTCCCCTTTTCCCCTTTTGTCGATGGGCGGATGGTAATAATATCATGCTCCTCTACCGGTTCATTAAGACTGACTTCTTTGCCATTTTTCTTAATGACGGCAACTTCTCCCGACTTGCCCTTCACGACACGTTCTTCGCCGTTTACGGAAAAATGAAGTTCGTCTCCCCGAATCGGGAACAAATTATTCTGGGAAAATCCGGAGCTGATACAAGCGTCCAGAACGGTAGCCTTCCCATTATCATACAATTTCACACCTTGGTCGTTCACAACGACATGAACAAAATTATTTTTCTGCTCATAGTAATTCATGCAAATTCCAATCGGCGTAACAAGCGTGGAATCTTTTTGTATCCCCTGCTGTTCAAACCGAACATTCGTCAGAACCTCCGAACCCCGGAGTGCCACACGATTTTCCGGAAGATGTAAATGCTCCGCCAGTCTTTCCGTAAAGGTGTCATGCTTACCGCCGCCGCCGACGACAAACACAGCACTGACCGACTTATCACCATTTAACTTTATAATATGCTCTGCGATATTTTTTGTAATGCTCTCTACCGCATCTGCTGAAATTCTGGCAATTTCTTCCCGGTCTACCCGGACACTTTCGCCAAAAATATTTTTAAAGCTGACTGACTTGCGACGCTCGCACTGGCGTTTGATTCGCTCTGCCGTCTCAAAGTCAATGAGATAATGACGTGCAATCGCCTCTGTCACCTCATCTCCTGCCAGCGGTATCATGCCAAAAGCAATGATACTGCCGTCCTTCACAATGGAAATATCGGATGTCCCGGCACCCACATCCACAAGGGCAATGTTCAGCAGCCGGAACTTGTCCGGAATTGCCACCTGAATCGCAGCAATCGGCTCCAACGTCAGGCTTGCCACATGAAGACCTACGCCCTCCACTGACGCATACAGTCCGTCCACGACCTCATCCGGTAAAAAGGTGGCAATCAAATCCACCCCGATATTATTTGCCGAATGGAGTGTGAGCATCTCCATCGGATAGCCGTTCAGATAATATTTTTTGGGTGAATAACCGACACAGTAAAATTTCTTTTCGTCCTTCGACGTCTCTTTTCGAATTTCTCCATATGCCTGCTCAATACCAAGCATATCCAGAGACCGGATATGGTCGTCTGTCACCTTCGTCTCCGTAGGAAATTCCATCACCGTATGAACCTGCTTTGTCTTTAACACACGTCCAGCCGCCGCAATGCTCACCTCCGTCAGTTCACACTGCAGTCGTCTCTCCAATCGGTTTTTAATCTCTGCAATCGTCTTTGTCACAGCGGAAATATCATGTATCTGTCCATCAATAACAGCTCTGGTCGTATGCTCCACACTTTCCATCGCTGAGACAATGAATCCATCCCTGCCAACACGATATCCCACTGTTCCCACAATACTTCTGGTACCGATGTCCAAACCAAAAACTAATCCCTCATTATTTGTGTCCATATCTTCCGCCTTTTCAAACTCTTCGTTAAAATCATAAAGTATATATAAACATCATATCACATTTTTTAGTTTCTGCCTAGTAATTCTTGCAATTGTTCCAATAATTTTCGTTGGGAATCGTTATTCTTTATGATGTGGTCACACTTTTTCTCCCATTCCTCCTCCGGTAACTGCTTGCTCATGATGGATTCCGCTTTTTCTCTCGTGTAACCTCTGGATTCCCGCAGCCGCCGGATACGGATTTCCTTATCGGTCAATACGCCCCAAACCTCATCACACAGCTTATCACATCCGGTTTCAAAAAGTATGGCAGTTTCCAACACGACAAGAGGTTCCTCCCGCCAAGCCCCGATACGCTTTTCAATTTCCTCATATACGTAAGGGTGGATAATCTGATTTAACTGCTCTCTCTTTTTGTCATCTGCATAAATCAATTCTGCCAGAGCAGCTCTGTCCACGTCTCCATCCGCCTCCAGAATATGCTGTCCAAATTGTTCGCAGACTTTTTGATAAGCCCATGTGCCTTTGCTTAACGCCTCATGTCCAATATCATCAGAAATTATAATTTTTGCCCCAAATTCCTTTTCCAGCAATGCCAATACGGTTGACTTTCCGCAGCCGACTCCCCCGGTAATGCCAATTATCAAGATTCCATCCTCCTTAATGTGCCTCAAACCATGTGGTTCCCTGCTGCACCTGTGCAATCAGCGGAACCTCCATTTCACAAGCGTGTACCATTTCATGCTCCAGAATTTCCTTCACTTGGGAAATCTCGTCTTTGTGAGTTTCAATCAGCAATTCATCGTGAATCTGTAAAATGAGCCGGGAACGAAGATTTTTCTCCTTCAATTTATCGTGAACCCGAATCATCGCTATTTTTATAATATCCGCCGCTGTTCCCTGAATCGGTGAATTCATGGCAACTCTCTCCCCGAACTGTCTCTGCATAAAGTTCTTCGCCGTTAATTCCGGAATCGGTCTCCGCCGCCCATAGAGAGAAGTGACGTAGCCCTTCTTCTTTCCGAGTGCAACCATTTCATCCATATAAACCTTCACGCCGGGATAGGTCTCAAAATAATCCTCGATATATTTTTCTGCCTCTTTTTTGGATATATTCAAATCTCTCGACAAGCCAAATCCACTGATACCATATACAATACCAAAATTAACTGCCTTCGCACTGCGCCGCTGCAAATCTGTCACCTCGTCATACGGCGTGTGGAACACAAGGGATGCCGTCGTCCTGTGAATATCCGCATTTTCCTTATATGCGTCAATCAGTCCTTTATCACCTGACATATGAGCCAGCACCCGCAATTCAATCTGAGAATAGTCTGCGTCCAAAAAACAGTAATCTTCTGCCGGAACAAAAACTTTGCGAATCTCTCTCCCAAGCTCCATCCGTATCGGAATATTCTGGAGATTCGGCTCTGTACTGCTAAGCCTTCCGGTAGCGGTAATCGTCTGGTTAAATGTCGTGTGTATTCTGCCGTCTTTTTCATCAATATACGTGTCAAGCCCATCTGCATAGGTAGATTTTAATTTCGTAAGCTGACGGTACTCCAAAATTTCCTCTATAACAGGGTCCTCGAAACGAAGTTTTTCTAAAACCTCTGCCGAAGTCGAATATCCTGTCTTTGTTTTCTTGCCATACGGCATATGCATTTTTTCAAAAAGAATGTTCCCCAGTTGTTTGGGCGAATTAATATTAAATTCTTCCCCTGCCCTGTCATAAATTTCTGTTTCCAGCTCCCGAATACGCTCACCGAGGCGGGTACCATATTCTTTCAGTGCCTCTCTCTTTACCAGAATCCCACTCTTTTCCATATCATGTAAAGTGAAAATAAGGGGCATCTCAATCTCCTCGAATAAAGACATCGACTTCACTTTTTTCAGTTCCTTTTTCAACACCGGATACACCAGTGCATTGACCAGAGCACAGCAGCAAAGATGGCGAATTGTCTCCTCCTCTTTTTCTGCAAAAGCAGTCTCTAAAGGCATTTTCCCAAATGTCTGGCTATAAGGATACATGGAAATATCACTGTAAACGTCTGCGATGTCCTCCTCGGCAAACCCCTTCTGAATCGGATTTATCAGATAAGACGCCACATTGGTATCAAAGCTGTTTTTCGCTGTGGCATCCGGGAAAAAGTCGAGCTGGCTTTTTAAATCATTTGCCGCCAGAACGTGCTTTTTCATCAACTGCCGGATTCCGTCCGTCACATCATACTCAGTCAACTCCTCCCCTATGCGGCAAAAAGCTGTTTTCTCCCTGCCAAATGACACTGCCATGCCAAGCAGCCGCCCATTGGACTCCGTCATAAATAACGTCATCTGTCCGTTTCCATCCTGTGTCACATCACCGTCTCCGCGAAAAACCGCCTTCACAGCAACCGGCTCATCCTTTTCGATTGAATCCATAAAGTCCGACCATTCTTTTCTTGTCTGTAACAAGAGGAAACTTTTCTCGAATCCCTTCTCTGCCGCCGTATCCTGATTGAAACGTTTCAAAATCGACTTAATATCCAATGCGCGGATTAACTGGTATGCCTTGGCATTATAAAGGTCCTCCACCTGACACTGCTCCATCGTAATGCCCAGCTTACAATCTGTCTTAATCGTGGCAAGCGTCTTACTGAGTTTTGCCAGTTGAATATTATTTTTCACCGCCTCTTTGGCCCGGTTCGGCGTAATGTCGTCCACATGAGCAATGACACTTTCCACTGTTCCATATAAGGTGAGAAGTTTTATGGCTGTTTTTTCTCCCACTCCCGGCACTCCGGGGATGTTGTCGGAAGAATCACCCATCAGTCCCTTCATGTCCACAATCTGCCCCGGCGTGACGCCATATTTCTCAATTACCTGTGCCGTATGGTAATCCTCCACCAGCGTCTTTCCCCCCTTGGTCTTGGGAATCCGAACTTTGATTTTGTCGGTGGCAAGCTGTAACAAATCTCTGTCCCCGGACACAACGGACACCTCATATCCCTCTTTCTCCCCCTTACAAGCCATCGTCCCGAGAATATCATCCGCCTCGATACCTTCTTTCGAATAAATCTGTATATTCATGGCTTGGAGAATCTCTTTCAGCACCGGCATCTGTTCCCGAAGTTCCTCCGGCATTGGCTTTCTCGTACCTTTGTATTCCTCATACATCTTATGACGGAACGTAGGTGCCTTCTCGTCAAATGCCACCAGCATATGACTCGGCTCCTCCTCGTCCATAATCTTAAACATAATATTTAAAAAGCCATAGATGGCGTTCGTGTGAAGTCCTTCTTTGTCCGTCAAATCCGGCACCCCGTAAAACGCCCGGTTGATAATGCTGTTGCCATCCAGTAATACAAATTTATTGTCCACGCTATTTCCTCTTTTCCAAATTTCTTAATCCCTAATTCTTAATAGCAAAAAAGGGATTGTTAAACAATCCCTTTTTTTCGTGAGTGCGGATGGCGGGACTTGAACCCGCACGATGTCACCACCGCAAGATTTTGAGTCTTGTGCGTCTGCCAATTCCGCCACATCCGCTCACAACGATACTAACTATACCATCATTCACTCACGATGTCAACACCTTTTCACAATTTTCAAAAAAATTTTCTTTTGTAATTTTTCACAGTAAAGGCTGCTCTACAGCACTTTTTCCAGTGCCTCTACAACAATTTCCAGAACTTTTATTCTGGCGTACAATTTAGAGTTTGCCTCAATGATATGCCATGGGGCATCTGCGGTGGAGGTTCGCACAATCATTTCGTCTACCGCTTTCTCGTACTCATCCCATTTTTCCCGGTTACGCCAATCCTCATCGGTAATCTTCCACTGTTTTTCCGGTGTATCCTGACGCTGGCGAAAACGTTTCTCCTGCTCGTCTTTGTCAATGTGCATCCAGAATTTCAGCACGACAGCACCGGATTTAACAAGGTGAGCCTCCATGTTGTTAATTTCCGAGTAGGCACGCTGCCATTCCTGTTCTGTGGCAAATCCCTCAATTCGCTCTACCAGTACCCTTCCGTACCACGTCCGGTCAAAAATTGTCATATGTCCGTCCTTCGGGAACTTCTCCCAGAACCGCCACAAATAATGATGAGCTTTTTCTGTATCATTTGGTGACGCTATCGGCACTACCTCATATCCTCTCGGATCCATGCACTGGGTAATTCGCTTGATGGCACCGCCTTTTCCTCCGGCGTCCCATCCCTCGAAAGCAAGCACGACAGGAACACGTTTCAGATACATTTTATTATGAAGTTCACGAAGTCTTCTCTGCAAATCTTTTCTTTTCTTTTTGTATTCCTCCGGCTCCAAATCACGAGTTAAATCGATTCCCTGTAATACCCCGCTTAAAAGTTCATCCTGTAAATTTTGTTTTTCTTCTTCAATCGGCTTATCATGATGCTGTTTTTTTCTCACCGCATCCTCCAGACGATTGACCACTGTAGTCATAATCTTGCAGATGGCATATTTTTTCTCCATAGCCTCCACAACCGTCCATGACGCATTGGGCGTATCTGTCTGAATCAACATTCGGTCATATTCTTTTAAACATGTTTCGTACTGCTGATTCTTTTTCCAATCATTTTTCTGCACACGCCACTTTGTATCTTTGTCCTTTTCGAGTTTCTCAAGTCTCTTTTTCTGTTCTTTCTTTGTGATGGCAAGGAAAAACTTAATCAGCACCATGCCGTCATCCGTAAACTGCTTTTCGTACTGACGAATTTCTTCCATCGTAAGCCTGCCATCTTCCAATCCCTGATACCAACTGCGGTCAAAGATGTGCATTCTTCCCTTTGCCGGTGTTTTAATGCTGTACCGCCACAGATACGGATGCATTTTATCCTCCTCATACTCCTTCTCCATGGTGTACACCTTGAACCCGCGGGGGTCCAGCGGCTGAATCATTTTGTTAATCATCGTTCCCTTCCCCGACGCCTCAAATCCCTCAAAAAGAATCATAATGGGAATCCCCATCTCCCGGCACTCCCTCTGGAGCTGCCCCATACGAATCTCCAGATGTGCCATTTCCGATTCATAATCCACCCAATCTGCCTTTTTTTCCATGTTAATCTGCTCTAACATATGCAATCCCTCCTAACATTACTGTCTCCCAATTGATGTTAACTTTATTATCCCAAAGAATTGCAAAAAAATCAACCAGATATACTATATTTCTACTATCTTGTCACTGATGTCGCTGCTGTCAAGGACGATAAGGTTGTTCCTCCAACCTTTAACTGATATGTACTTCCTTCAACCAAGTCTGGTGATGAATAAAGAAAATACGTAAAACTCTTCGGCGAAGTCAGAGAAAGAATGGTGCTATTACTGCTGTCTGTCACCGTTAAAAGAGCATTGGCGGTAATCGCAGAGCCACCGGACGAACCATTTCCAAATGAGCCTGAGCCTCCATTATTCATGTTACCCATTCGTCCCATGTTGCCCATATTTCCCCCAAAATTGGAATTTCCATTGGAGTTTCCATATTCAATCACAGGCTGTGCCAAAGAAGTAGGGTCCTCTAACATTCCATTACTCCCCAGTGCCAGAAGTGTAATTCCTTCACCGATATAGTAAGTGCCGTCTGTATCAATCGGTGAATTGTCTCCACTTGTTGAACCGTATACTGTCACCTTTCCGCCATATCCGTAAAATGAGCCGTTACAATCAATGCCGTCCCCATCTCCGGTGTAACTTCCGGTAGTATTGGTGGACTGACCTGCCACCGGCAGCGAAAATTTGTGAGTAGTGTCATCGGAAATCGTAATTTTCAGAGAGCCATCAAGCATATAAAATTCATTGCTATCTGCTGATGTTTCCGTTTTTGTATAGGTCAGCTCATTCTCATCCTCATATACATAGCTTATAGAAGATTTTGATGCCGCATTCACTCCATCATCATCGGAGTAAATCGTGATTTCCGGAGCATCATCGAAATCACTGTCTTTTCCAATCACGATATAACCACTTTCCATGCCTTCATATGCTTTTGTTATGTTAATGACGGTATTATTCTTAATCTGTAGTTCTGCTGCACTTGTAATTCCATCATCTGCAGACTTCAAGTTCAGCGTTCCGCCTGTAATGACACAAGTGTTATTGCTGTGAATTGTATCATCCGGAGCTCCTATTATGTATTGTCCGTCATTTGCCGCAGTCAGACTGTTTCCTGATGAATTGCCGCTGCCATTGTACTTAATACCTGTATTCGTAGTGTCAATGGTAATTTCTCCGCCGGTAATCACCAGTCCGCCGGATGCCTCTTTTGTGTAAGTGGTTCCTACTGTATTCGAGCTGCCATCTTCCACTGTTTTATACTGATAGGTGCAGGATTTTGTTCCCGCTTTAATTCCTTTATGGCTACCGGTGTCCACATTGACCACTTCTGTTCTTGTGGAACCATTTGTCGATATCTTATTATAGTTTCCGCTGCCCAGTTTTGTACTATAATAGTTCTTTCCGGCATTGATGAATTTAGTCGTAATGTTCAGTTTTGTCGTATCTCCTCCAATCCACACATCCTCGCCTTGTATTCCGTCACCATAACTCACTATCGTCACATCGCCGCCTGTCAGATTTACAGCGGTTTTTCCTTTGATTCCATCCCCATTGGATGTAATTTTGTACACGCCGCTTTGAATCGTTATTGTCCCTTTTGAGGCGATTCCATCAGAAGGAGATTCTGTGCCAAAATTTGTGTCTGCCGCCATACTGTCTACAATCTCCAAAGAGGCATCCTCGTCTTGTTCCGACGCCATCAGCGTGATTACGGCGTCAGAATCTTTTGCATAAATAATGCCGGACGCCGGTTCACTCGCATAGGAGCCATTTCCTTTCAAAACCGATTGTCCCGCCAGCGTAATATTTACCTTCGTAGTTTTTTTCGTAGCAAAAATCACCGGGTTATCTTGAGATTCACTTTCTCCCATAGCACTGTTATCAATGTATAAATCCTCCAATACAAGATTGACAGCATCCGAAGTTTTTGTTTCTATTCGAATCGTCGTATTTTCAATAGGGGATTCTTCTGTCCCACCTGACAACACATAAGTTCCGGCTTTTTTTATCGTTATTACGCTTTCTTCCGTACTGCTTTCTGTAGATGCCGCACTAACTTCTACCGATTCCTCACTGGTGTTCTCAAGATTTTCCGTCGTCACAGCGGTTTCACCTCTGTCATTCGTGGAAAGAGAAATCTTAGCCGTAGTTTCCTCAATTACCGCCGGCCTCTCCTCCGTCACCGGAGCTGCTGTCGTACTGTCTTCACTGTCTAAAGTTTTTTGTGCTGCATCCGAATCTCCGGTAGAATTTGTTCCGGTACTGTTTCCCTGTGAATTATCTGCCGGAGATGTTCCTTCCGAAAGATTGTCTGACGGAGGTGTCCCCATGGACTGGTCACCAGCCGGCGGAGTACCATCCGGACGGGTTCCGTTATTTCCCGGTTCCCCTGTCATAGCCGGAGGCGTGTCAGATACGATTGGTGTCGCTGTCGCCGTTGTTGCTGCTGACGTTTGCGGCGTTGACGTTGGCGTCGCTGTTGCAGATGCTGACGAAGTTTCATCTGTCGTGCTGTTCTCATCACCAGAAACATTTATTATGTATTTGTATTTTTTCCCCTTATTTCCATTTTTAATTTTTTTCCATTCTTTCTTGGTGATTTTTTTCGATTTCTTTACCGCATATACCACCAATGTCTTTGTCTTCTTAAATGTGAATTTTTTCGCTTTTCCACTCTTTAAAACTTTTTTGGCAGTTAAAGTGCCATTTGTACTGTA
Organism: uncultured Eubacterium sp.; assembly: GCA_964518785.1. GTDB lineage: Bacteria > Bacillota > Clostridia > Lachnospirales > Lachnospiraceae > Eubacterium_F. The sequence goes on along the minus strand of CAZFHT010000006.1, from coordinate 18,339 downwards.
ATACACTTTGTATCCCTTTTTTGCTTTCAGTACAACAGTCACCTTTTCCTCATACGTTCCTGCTTTTTTGGATAATGTGTATCCTTTTTTCTGAATTGCTGCCGCCTCTGATTTTCCTGCATTTACCTGAATCAAAGGTATACATAGGGCAAATATCAGAAGCCATGCCAGTTTTCTTTTTCTCTGTTTCATCGAAATCCCTCCAATTAATTTCTTACTGTTCAGTAACTAATTCTTTCCAATCACAAGTTACTGTTCAGAGACCGCCCCGCCATTCGTAAAGTCGCGTGTATAGAATACACGCTTTCTCGCTCCTTACGGAGCTAACTTTACTCATGCTGGGGCGTTCCTCTGTTCGAGGAGTTACAAGGTGTATATAGAGCTTTGAACGTGCTAGCACGTCAGTCGCTCTATATACACCTTGTAACCCTCTGAACAGTAACTATCATAACATATGTTTCTTAAAGAAATCTTAAACTTATTAACTTTTTTCCTTGTTATGTGATATAATCATACCGTTGTCCAACCGATACCCGGCAACGGGAGGAGGTGTTTTTGTGGAATACATAATTTCTTTCTTAGTAACTGTCATGGCTGGTGTAGCTTGTCACTACATTATCAAATGGTTAGACAGGGAAAACGATAAGGGCAACGAATAGCCTAGTGGGTGCTTTGCCACTATAAAAGAAAAGAAAAATCCCTCAACGGTACGGGCATACCGCTGGGGGATTTGTTTCTTTGTTCTTGTGGAACATAATTCTTTCTTTGTCTTCCGACATTATATCATATGCTATCTTTTTTTTCAATATTCATCTAATTTTTTTCAAATTCTATAAAAATATGTTACAATTACGATATCAGGGGCAGAAGTCTTTTGACCTTTCACCCCAAATATCGTAAAACATAAAACATCTGGGGGCGATAGAAAATGAAGGTTTTATTAATCGAGGATGACCCAAGGCTGGGGGACACTCTCAACCATTTAATGCAGTCCCAGCACTGGGAACCGGAGCTGATAGAAAACGGTTTAGACGGTCTGGACTATGCAAAAAGCGGATATTATGATGTTATTATTTTGGACGTTATGCTGCCGGGTATGAACGGCTATGACGTTGTAAAAAAACTGCGGCAGGAGAAAATCAGCACTCCGGTCCTAATGCTCACCGCCAAAGATGAATGGAGGGATAAGGTAATGGGGCTGGATTCCGGTGCTGACGATTATCTCACCAAACCATTTGTTACAGAGGAGCTGTTTGCCCGTATCCGGGCGCTGACACGAAGAACCGGGGAAGTCATTACGGAACAATTGGAGTACCACTCCCTTGTTTTAAATCTGTCTCTGGCACAATTGGAGTTTCATGGGAAAAACATCCGACTTCCTGCCAAAGAACTGACGATTATGAAAATTTTAATTGCAAATAAAGGGCAGGTTGTTCCAAAAGAAGTATTCCTCAACAATGTCTGGTCAGCAGACGCTGATGTGGAGGACAATAACGTGGAGGTATACATTTCTTTTCTGAGGAAAAAGCTGCGTTATCTGAAAACCGATGTAAAGATATGCACTGCACGAAAAATCGGATATTATTTAGAGTAAAAGGGGAACGATATGATTAAAAAATTAAAGCGAAAATTCATCCTCATATTTATGAGTGTCACTACCCTCATGCTGCTGGGAGTGTTTGTTTTTGTGGGAATTTATACTTATCACAATCTGGAAAAAGAATGTAAAAACACGCTTACCAACTATCTCTCCAGCTCGGTCTCTCCACATAAAAAAGTTCAAAGCTCCTCCATTGTGCTGTCGATTAAATATTCGGATTCCGGACGTGAAATCGAGAAAAATGTCAATGACAATCTTTTCACTCTGTCGGACGAGGAAATTGAAGAAATATCCTCTTACTGTTTAACTGCAAAAAAAAGCTACGGAAAAGTTTCCGGCAAACCATATGCCTATATGCGACGCACCGATATATCCGGCAAATCTGTGGCTCTTTACGACCTCACCGAAACCCATCGAGCCATGCGTACGCTGTGTATATCTTTTCTTGTCGCTGGAATCTGTGCTATCTTCATTTTTTATATTATCAGTTTTTTTCTCAGCCGGTGGTGTATCCGTCCGATTGAGGAGTCATGGAACAAACAGCAAAAGTTTGTAGCCGATGCCTCCCATGAGTTAAAAACTCCTCTCACCGTAATTCTCGCCAACCTTTCCCTGCTGCGCAGCGAACTGAAAAAAATTCAGCCAACAAGCGAAAAATATCTGGAATATATTGAGGAGGAAACCCGTCATATGAGCCGTCTGGTCAATGATATGCTTTTTCTGGCAAAAACCGACGCCCTTCAGGAAGACTTCAAACAGGAAACTGTAAATTTCAGTGAAATTTGCCTGAACAGTTATCTCTCCTTTGAATCCGTTGCCTACGAGAAAGGCATACAAATATCGCTGGATTCCGACGAAGAAGACCTTATCGTATCCGGCTCCTGCGATAAATTACACCAGCTGTGCGAAATTTTACTGGATAACGCCTGCAAGTACACAGAAGAAAAAGGGAACATCCACATTTCCCTCCACCACAAAGGAAATATGCTGTCCCTAAAAGTAAATAACAGCGGCACTCCCATCCCAAAATCGAAACTGCCGCATCTTTTCGAACGGTTCTACCGGGTAGATGAATCCCGAACCCGTTCCGGTGCCAGTTATGGACTGGGACTTTCCATTGCCGAAAGTATTGTCACGATACACCATGGAAAAATCACAGTTGACAGCTCTACGGCAGACGGAACAACTTTTCATGTGAAACTTCCTATTACAAATCAAAAATAAGCGTCAAATATTTTCCTTGCAATCGGTACAGCGTAGGCACTTCCGGTTCCTGCTGCCTCCACGACAATGCTCACCACAAGTTTCTTTCCGTCCTTCTCTGCATATCCCACAAACCAAGCATGAGAATCACTGGAGCCGTTCTGAAATTCTGCGGAACCTGTCTTCCCTCCTGCTTTAAAAGAGCCGGGATATAAAGCAGTGGCAGTTCCTGATTTCACCGTAGCCCGCATTAACTTTTTCAGTGCTGCCGCCTCATCCTCAGTAATCGGTGTGCCGGCAGCCTCCGGCTCATACGACTGAATGACCGTTCCCTGAAAATCTTCGATATGGTCTACCAAATAAGGTTTCATCAATGTACCGTTGTTCACTGCCGCACACACAAGAAAAGCATTTTGCAGTGGCGTCACAAGGACGTCTCCCTGTCCGATGGATGCCTGCATGACATCACCGGCAGACGTTTTCCCGGTAATCGTAAACTGGGACGAACGCTGGTCCAGTTTTTTCAGCGGAGTTGTCTTATTGTAATATAGCGATTCACACAATTTCTTCCACTGGTCCACCCTCAGGGTGCTGCCAATCTGACAAAAGGCAGCATTACAAGATTCCGCAAAAGCAGCAGCCAAATCAACCGTACCATGCACCTCGCCCCCGTAACAACTGATTTTGTCACTTCCCGTACCGATACTTCCCGAACATTTGTACTGAAACTTATTATAATTCTCATTTTCTCTTATATATTCCAGTGCCGTATAGAGTTTAAAGGTGGAACCCGGCGGATATAACCCCTGCGTAGCCCGGTTATACAGAGCAGAATCCTCATCATCATCTGCGGTCAGCTTGTTCCATCTGGCATCAGTCAGATTATTCGGATTATATGTCGGCTTGCTGACCATAGCTAAAATCTTCCCGGTTTCCGGGTCAATCACCACGACAGCTCCCTTCTTGTCCCCCAGTGCATTAGAGGCAACCTGAGAAAGTTTCAGATTCAGCGTAGTCACAACATTGTTACCCGGATTTTTCTCTCCCCGAATTTCATTGAACATCCCGACAAGAGGATTAATATCGGAGGTAAGCATTGTATACCCCTCCGTCGATTCCAGTCCGGTAGCACCATGTGTTGTCCTTCCCACGACGTGGGCGAACAGACCATCATAAGGATACACTCTTGTTTCATTGCCCTCGCTGTCTGTCTTCGTCTGTGCCAGCTCCTCGCCGCTGTCCGACAGAATACTTCCTCTTGTCACCCGCTTTGCCAGTAACTCCTGTCTTTTATTATACGGATTATTCAAAACAGTTTCCGAATCATGCACGACAAAGTACACAACATAACCTGCCATAACAAGAAAAAGAGCCAGCACGATATAAGTGATCAGTGCCATTTCCCGATTTAACTGATTACTTTTTCTTTCTTGCTTTTTTATTTGCTTTTCCAGTGATTTTTCCTTCTTCCAGCTCAAATTTTGCCTCCTCTTCCTTGCCATTCAGAACATACATACCCTGAATAATACTAAAAATGATAATGGTAGTTATAATGGAACTGCCGCCATAACTAATCAGCGGTAATGTCACACCGGTTGACGGTATAAATTTTGTCACACCGCCGATGGACAAAAAGGTTTGAAATATGAACACAATGCTAAGACCAAAAGCGGTAAGTTTATAAAACCGTTTTTTCATTTTCATAGCAATATTGACAAACATAATGTAACTGCTCAAATAGACAAAAATAAGGCAGATTGAAAAAATAACGCCCATCTCCTCTGATATGGCGGCAAAGATAAAATCACTCTCCACCACCGGAACACTGTCCGGCATACCTTGTCCCAGCCCCATGCCAAAAAGTCCTCCGGTTCCTATGGCAAATAAACTGCGGCAAATCTGATAAGCCTCATTGTTAATGTGTCCCCATGGGTCCCGCCATGCAATCACACGTGTCCGGACATGGGAAAACAAATGATATGCGACCACCGCAGCCACTGCCCCGGCACCAAGTCCTCCTGCCAGATAGAGCACCTGCATTGTTGCCACATACAGCATAAACAGATAAGCGATAAAATAGATAAGGGCAGCACCCAAATCTTTTTCCACTACAAGAATAATTACATGAACCGCCGCCAGACCACTTATAATGACAATCTGTTTCAACGTCTCCTTCCGGGAAAGTTCAACCGCCTTAGACGGAGAAGTAATCCTCGTCAGCAGTGCCGCAATGAAAAAGACATAAATAATCTTCACAAATTCGGATGGCTGTAATGAAATGCCGCCGATGGAAATCCAGTTCAAAGCGCCGTAACGCTCCTCCCCCACTACAAAAACGAGTAACAGCAGCAGGATTCCAACTAACGCATACTGCCACCCAAGTTTTTCCCAGATTGTAAAACGCTCGATAAACAGCGGGACAAAAAGACAAATACCCATAGCGGCAGCAGCCATAATCAACTGGCGGACCGCATAGGTGTATTCCAGTCTTGCCAGCATGATAAAGCCCACCACCATGCACATCATCATATTGTTGAAAACCAGTTTAGAAAGACCTTTGTAGAAAATCTGGTAGATTAACGTAAAAATAATGACAAAGCCAAGTTCCAATATATACAATACCACATATTTTAAATCTTTATTTTCCACCAGCAAGACAAAACTGCAAATGGTCAAAATCATAATCATAAGAGTTCTCTGTGTGCGGAAAACTTTTTCTTTTCTCTCCTGCGTCTTTCTTGCAAAGCCCCGAAAACAAAATAAGGTGTAAAGGGCAAACAAGATGACTACAAGATATCGTGAAAATTCTGCCACTAAAAATTCCATTTTTGAATAACCTTTCTAATCTCATCCTCTTGTTCCCATGTGAAATCAAGACGTCTTCTTTTACTGTCCCCATATTCTCTCACAGGATTCCATGCATATACTGTATTGTAACAGTATTGGCAGTGATTTACCACTACAAATTTATCTCCCTTCGGAGTGGTAATCGGGATATTTCTCTGACCTTGCCCGCAGAGAGAAAGTGTTCTCGCCACACAAGATTCACTGAACATAACCGGAATTCGTCCGTACATGCGTTTGCAGGAGGATTGGATTCCGTAAGAACGAAAAGCCTGTGCTGCTCTCCGATTCTCCTGATACAGATTTTCATCGGCAATCCAAGTGACGTTCTTCCAGAGCCTTTCGGCATAAAGCCACATAACATAACTGTTCAAGACGACTGCCGACAGCACCTCTTCTGAAAAGACGGTACCGTATTGCTGCCATAGTTTTTCGAATTTTTTCCTCCCGGCGCCACGCAAGATCCTAGGGAAAGAAATCGCAAGCCTTCTTCCCGCTGCTTCCTTCACTGCCGCAGCCCAGTCCTCAGCCGGAAAATCCTCTAATTTTAAATGAAACAGCGTATCCTCTCCCGCTGCCGACAGCACCGTTTTCAACTGCGAAAGAGAAGAAACACTAATCATATTGCAAGCAGATTCCTCCTCACAGGAAAAAACAAAATTCTTTTTTTCTGTGAGTTCTCTTCGGTTTACCGCCTTCTGCTCCCATGCGGCAATCCCTTCCCGGCGCAGTGCCTTCAAACTTCCCAAAGGTAAAAACAAACCCGGTTCCATCACCACATCCAGTTTCTCCCACTCATATCTTGTATTTCCCAAACTGTCCAGTTTTTTTCGTACATCGTCCGGTGTTACCGGGCGGTTTCCCGCTTTTTCCAAAACTTCTCCGCAGACGGTCACCGACACGCCATTTCCTTCCACCGTAAGTCTGGATGGCTTTCCCTCCTCTCCGGTAAACCTGCCGATAAGTGGGTAATCTTTTTCTTCTTCCTCTATTTTCTTCTGTATCCACTGATACAAATTTTCATTTCTTGTCCGATACACCTTCTGTCCCGGATAAATCCTGCTTCCACGAAGAACATTTGTACGGACACGTTCTTTTTTTTCCGCACCATTTTTTACTGTATATTCGTAACAGTTATTATCCTGCTCATCCCGAAACTCCAAAACGTCCTGGTAATGAAGTCGCTCGGATGTAAGAAACTCTGCTGTTCCTTTTCCTGCCTTCACCACTTCTCCCACCAAAGTGCCAAAATGGTTGTTTTTCTTCACATATAACATTTGGGATTTATCTTTTTCAAACAGAAAACTGTCAGAAAAGCCGCCCCGGTTATACAAATCCTGACAGCGGCGATAATCCTTCCATAAAATACTGTCGCTGTCCTCTTTTAATTTCTGAAAATAGTCTTTCCCTTCCTCCCGATAAATATCAGTGTATTTCCGATAAAGACATGCCAGATAAGCACTGTATTCCTTTCGTTTCATGCGTCCCTCAATCTTAAAGGAATCAATGCCTGCCTCCACCAGCTCCGGAATGTGCAGCAGCGTACAGGAATCCTTTGTACTGAGAAAATATCCTTTTCCATAAGGGGAATCAAAATTCAGCCGGCAGGGCTGGGCGCACATTCCCCGGTTTCCACTTCTTCTGCCGATAACCTGACTCATAAGGCATTGTCCGGAATAGCAATAACATAACGCACCATGGACAAAGACTTCAATTTCCAAATCAGTCTGTCCTCTCGCCTCGCATATTTCCTCTATGGAAAGCTCTCTTGCCGGAACGTATCTCGTCACACCGAATTTTTTTAAAAGATTCGCCTCTTCCCCGGAAAACAGTGTCATCTGTGTGCTTGCGTGAAGGTCCATATCCGGAAAATTATCATGAAGAAAAGAAAGCACCCCCATATCCTGAACAATGCAGGCGTCCAGCCCGGCTTCATACAGAGGAGCTATCATCGAATACAACTCCTCCTCTAATTCCCGGTCTGACAAAAGGGTATTTACCGTCAGATAAATCTTTTTATCCCGCAGATGGGCATAAACGAGTGCCTCCTGCAATTCCTCCACACTTGGATTGTCCGCAAAGGCTCTCGCCCCAAATCGGCTTGTCCCTGCATATACGGCGTCTGCGCCGAAATTCAATGCACTATATAAACTCTCAATCGAACCGGCAGGTGCCAGTATCTCTACATCTTTCATCTTCTATCTTCTCTGTTTCAATCTTGTCTCCAGTTCAATAATCTTCTTCTCTGCCTTTTCCAAAGAGGATTCCAGCTCTTTTCCATGGGATTCTTCTTTTTTTAACTGCTCCTGCAAACCGATAATCTCATGTTTCATGTCCAAAACCATTTTATCTTTCCGTTCACTCTCACTGCGGTACTCACTTGCCTTCTTCTTCTCCTTGTAGTAATCATCCGCAATGTTAATCGCCAAAAGAACATTTCGAAGTTCGAGGTCCAATCGTTGATAATCATCCTTCTTCTTAAACTCTGTATACTTACTGTTGATATATGCCGCAATCTTTTGGAGATACTCATCCTTTTCAGTGCCGCATATCGTATACTTTCTGCCATCAATCAGTACCTCTGCCTCATTCATGCTATTCATCAACTCACCTCATCCTTTTTTCTACCATAAGTATACATGAACTGTCACGATTCGTCAAACGATAATCCAAAATGCAGATATGCCTTTTCTGTCACAACTCTTCCCCTCGGCGTCCGGGCAAGCAGTCCATTCTGAATCAGATACGGTTCATAAACATCTTCTATCGTGCCGCTGTCCTCTCCGATACTGACCGCCAGTGTCTCAATTCCCACCGGACCTCCGTTAAATTTCTCAATCATTGCCATTAACAAAGCCCGGTCGGTGTTGTCCAGTCCCAGCTTGTCAACCTCCAAAAGGTCCAAGGCAAAATCAGCGACCTCCAATGTAATCACACCGTCATATTTTACCTGTGCAAAGTCCCGGACACGTTTCAAAAGACGGTTTGCAAGCCGCGGTGTGCCTCTGGAGCGTCTGGCAATCTCCACTGCCCCCTGTTCATCAATCTCCACCTGAAAAACTCTGGCAGAGCGAAGAACAATCTCCTTTAACTCCTCTACCGTATAAAACTCCAAGCGGTGAACTACCCCGAAACGGTCCCTGAGAGGTGCTGTCAGCATACCGGCTCTCGTCGTGGCACCGACAAGGGTAAACTTTGGAAGGTCAAGCCGGATACTTTTTGCCGACGCACCCTTTCCAATCATGATGTCGATTACATAATCCTCCATGGCAGGATACAGCACTTCCTCCACCTGACGATTCAGACGGTGAATCTCGTCCACAAACAGTAAATCCCCATCTTGAAGGTTATTTAAGATAGATGCCATTTCGCCCGGTTTTTCGATTGCCGGTCCCGATGTTATTTTCAAATTGACATCCATTTCATTTGCAATAATGCCCGCCAGCGTCGTTTTTCCAAGTCCGGGAGGCCCATATAAAAGAACGTGGTCCAGTGATTCTCCCCTTGCCTTCGCCGCCTCAATATATACTTTTAAGTTTTCCTTTGCTTTCGTCTGTCCAATATAATCTGTCAGAAGTTTCGGGCGAAGACTGTTCTCGATTTTATAGTCCTCCTCCAATATATCTGTTGAGATTACTCTTTTATTCATACAATTATGCTCCCTCCACTACAGATTTTTTAAACTCTGCTTGAGAATATCTTCTACTTCCATTTCCGGCTCCAGCTTTACTTTGCGAACAGCAGACGCAGCCTCGGAGGAAGAATAGCCAAGTGCCACCAAGGCCTCGATGGCATCCTTTTGTGCCGCTTTTTCATCCCCGGCTCCCAATCCGGCTCCCTCAGGCGACAGTTCATCCTGTGAATGGAATACTTCCTCCAAATCACATTTATCCTTCAACTCAAGTATCACTTTGCTTGCTGTTTTACCGCCAATGCCGGGTGCTTTTGAGATTGCTTTTGTGTCATCAGACAGAATCGCCAGCCGCAATGCGTCCGTATCCATCACCGTCAAAATTCCCAATGCCCCTTTCGGACCCACGCCATTTACCGTAATGAGAAGTTTGAACATTTTCAGTTCGTCTCTTGTGAGAAATCCATATAGCTGTAAAAGTTCCTCTCTCACGTGCATATATGTATAAAGTTTCACTTCATTGCCCGTTGGCGGTAACTCCTCCATAACGGAACCGGGTACGTAAATCTCATATCCGATTCCCTGATTTTCTACAAAAATACGGTCTTCCTCTACCGTATCTAAAATACCTTTTACAAATGCAATCAATTCATTTCCTCCTGCTGTCAAAAAAATCAAACCAGTGTATCAAAGACGTGTAAAATGTGCTGTATCATTTTTCGGAAAAATGGGCGTTCTTCCCACTCCCGGAGTGTAATTTCTTTACACTGCCGGAAAGTTTTCTCAAAATCATTCTTAACCTTCTGCAAAAATTCTTCGTCATACACCCACACGCCGTTTTCATAGTGCAAATAAAAACTGCGGTAATCCATATTGATTGTTCCCACAATGGCGGCGTGTTCGTTCATCACAACTTTGGAATGGACAAACCCCGGAAGATATTCGTAAATCCGGATTCCATTTTTTAGAAAAATTCCATAGTTGTACTCGGTCATCCATTTTATTCTCTTTTTGTCCGGTATAAACGGCGTGATAATACGCACATCCACGCCCCTTCTGGCAGCTTCCAGAAGAGTAGCCACCATCGACTCCTCCGGCATGAGATACGGTGTCATAATATAGACCGTCTGGCCGGCATACTGAATCATCTGCTTGTAAGTATTGCCAAGGAACGAATGCGGTCCCAGCGCCGGACCGTCCCGCAGCACATGACAGTACATATCCGTAGCCGGAAATTCTGCGGTGGGGCGGTATCGGTCAAAATCTATCTTATCATTCCTTGCACATACGGTCCACATTTCCAAAAAGGTAAGTGTCATCGCCCAGACAGCATCGCCCGTCACCCGGATTCCGGCATCCTTCCACACGCCAAACCGCTGAACCAGATTAGCGTATTCGTCCGCAATGTTAAAGCCTCCGGTATACGCTATATTGCCATCAATAACAACGATTTTCTGATGGTCTCGGAAGTTCATAAACAGTTTACTGACATAGCGGTGAATCGGGTTGAACACCTCCACCTGAAATCCTTCGGAGCGTAAACTCGGTGCAAAATCCCTTCCCATCCGGAGCAGAGCCCCGAAATCATCATACAAAAATTTAACCTCCACGCCCTCTGCGATTTTCCGCTTTAAAATTTCATGCAGTTTGTCCCAGAGTGCGCCCTCTGCCACAATGAAGAACTCAATAAAAATAAATTTTTCCGCTTTTTCCAAATCAGCAAAAATATCTTCCCACGCATCTTCTCCAAATTCATAATAATCTGCCTGATTATTTTTGTATATGGGCGAACCCTCTGCCTGCATATATCGTGACAGACGGGAACTCACCGGGTGTTTTTTAATAAATTCCTTCGACACCTCCGGATTTTCCTCCAGATATTCATCCACCTCTCCAATCTTCGCTTTAATTCTTTGATTCAGCTTATTCCGCTTGCCAATCTTTCCCCAGAGTGCAAACATGACATAGCCCGATATCGGAAGAACGACAATAATACACAGCCATGCAAATTTATAAGACATACTGCGGTTATCATTCGTAAGAACAAGCACTGCAATAATGGCAGTAATCTCAACGGCAAAGTAAAACAATGCCGAATACTGTCTCAAAACAAAAGGAACCAGAATGATGATGGCAAACTGAACCGCCACCAAAAGAGCAACAACACAAGCCCATAAAAAACCACTCAGATGATTTTTCACTCTTCCCTTTAAACCTTGTAAATGTTCACCAGTTTTTTTTCGTTCTTGAATTTCCATCAAAGACTCCTCCACTACCGACTCTTTCATTAGCATTTCCGGTCAATAACGTCCAATAAGATGTATTGTAGCACATTTTACCGATTTGCAACATACTTTTTTTCGTGTATAATAAAAATCAAAATACCAAGGAGGTTGCTATGGAAAAATTGGAACAGATGATTACCTACGATACAAAGACGTTAAACAACGTTCTCCATTCCCTGCCGTTCTCCCCGGAGCAGGTCTGTTTTTTTGACATTGAAACAACCGGACTTTCTCCTCAGGTTTCTTCTCTGTATCTGATTGGTGCCGCATGGTATGATGAGGGGAACTTCCGGCTCACACAATGGTTTGCCGATGATTATGTAAGTGAAAAAGAGATTTTAGAGGCTTTTTCCACCTTTGTCCAAGATTTTTCTGTCTTTATCCACTACAACGGTTCAACGTTTGATATCCCCTATTTAGAGAAAAAATATCTTTTTCATAAACTTCCTTCCCCTTTTGAGGGCAGAGAAAGTTTCGACCTTTTTAAAGAAATTCGCAGACAAAAAATCTGGTTCTCCACCCCGGACAAAAAACTTACCTCCATGGAGCAGCTTCTTTCCTTCCGCCGCAGCGACCAATATACCGGAAAGGATTGTATCCGGCTTTATACCGAGTTTATGCAGAAAAAATTTTTTAAAGATAGCAAAGCCGAAACACGAAAAAATCAACTGCTGTTACATAATCACGATGACCTTATCGGGACGATTCTATGCTGTCAATTTCTGTACTATACAAGATATTACGGCACCAGCCCTGCCTGTGAACGGACGGACGATTTCCTTCTTATCTGCGATTCCATCTCCGGTTTCTTTCCCATCCCATGGGACAAGAAGGTAAATGACGTTTCCTTTCACTTTAAGGAAAATCTGCTGACGATGGAAATTCCTCTTTTTCATGGAACTCTTTATCATTATTACAAAGACTATAAAAATTATTATTATCTGCCGGAGGAGGACATGGCAGTTCATAAAAGTGTGGGCATTTATGTCGATTCCTCCCGCCGGGTAAAAGCCGGTGCCGCCAATTGTTACACAAAAAAGACCGGAACCTTTCTGCCTCTCCCCGGAAAACTGACAATCGAATCAGTTCCCCTTTTTCAGGAAAGCAGAAAAAGTCCGGTCTCCTATCTGTATCTGGACCAAGAGAAGTTTTCTATCAGCAGCGATATGCTGACAGAACTCCTAAACGCTTACTTAAAAGGTTAGCTCAGTTGTTTCTTCATAACCTCTACTGCTTTTGCCAAAGCGTCCGGAATCGCAGCAGGATTCTTTCCTCCTGCCTGTGCCATGTTCGGGCGTCCGCCACCGCCGCCGCCAACAACGGCTGCAATCTCCTTAATCAGATTTCCGGCATGGGCACCTTTATCCATAGCGCCTTGTGTCGCCATCGCAATCAGATTTACCTTTCCGCCATTCTCGCAGGCGAAAACAAGGAAGGACTCGCCTAATTTATTTTTTGCGTCATCTCCCAAATCCCGCATGCCATTCATATCGACATCCGAAAGCTGTTTTGCTAAAATTCGAATTCCGTTTACCTCTTCTGCCTCACTCGTCACGTCACCGGCAGCATCTCTGGCGATTTTCGCCTTCAGCTTTTCATTCTCCTTCTGGGCAGCCTTCAACTCTTCCTGCAAAGCAGCGACCTTAGCGGCAACCTCTTCAGTAGAAACTTTAAGAGCCTTCGCAGTGTTCTGCAATTCTTTTTCTTCCTTTTCGTAGTAAGCCAGAAGACCGGCTCCGGTCAATGCCTCGATACGGCGGACTCCGGCAGCTACGCCGCCCTCTGAAATAATCTTGAAGGCGGAAATATTACCTGTATTTTTCACGTGAGTACCACCACATAATTCAGTGCTGAAATCTCCCATCTGAACAACCCGGACAACCTCACCATACTTCTCACCGAACAATGCCATGGCTCCGGTTTTCTTTGCCTCCTCTAAAGACATTTCCTTTGTCACCACATCCAGACCTTCCTGAATCTCCCGGTTGACAATCTCCTCTACCTCGGCAATCTCCTCCGGTGTCATTGGTGAAAAGTGAGTAAAGTCAAATCGTAAATGCTCCCGGTCCACCAGTGAACCCTTCTGTTCAACATGAGTTCCCAGAACCATTCTCAACGCCTTCTGCATCAAATGAGTGGCACTGTGGTTATTGGCGGTAAGGTTTCTTCTCTCCTCCTCAACGGTCAGGGTAACCTTATCTCCTTTTTTAATTATACCTTCTACCACTTTTCCTACGTGGCCAATCTTTGTTCCTTGAAGTTTAATCACATCTTCCACAACAAATTTGCCGCCCGGAGCCGAAATCACGCCTTGGTCAGCAACCTGACCGCCCATCGTGGCGTACATTGGCGTCTCCTCAACCAATATCGTTCCTTCCTGACCGGCAACCAGTTCATCAACAATTTCATCCGTCGTAGTCAGAACCGTAACTGCAGATTCATGACTCAGACGGTCATAACCGACAAATTTACTTTCCACCGTCGGGTCAATCGACTGATAAATCGTCACATCTGCTCCCATGTAGTTCGTTGTCTCTCTGGCAGCTCTGGCTGTTTTTCGCTGATTTTCCATTGCCGCATGGAATCCGTCCTCATCAACAGAGAAACCTTTTTCCTCCAGAATCTCCACTGTGAGGTCCATCGGGAATCCGTAAGTATCATAAAGTTTAAATGTAGTTTCTCCCGAAAGAACTTTTCCTCCACTCTTTTCCAGTTCAGCCATCCGTTCATTCAAAATCGAAAGTCCCTGATCAATCGTCTTATTAAAGTTCTGCTCCTCAACCGTAATCAACTTCAAAATGTAATCCTGACGCTGTGCCAGTTCCGGATATCCGGTGTGTGACTCCGCAATAACCGTTTTGCTTAATTCCGCCAAAAATTCACCTTGAATCCCCAGCAGTCTTCCATGGCGGGCAGCCCGGCGAAGTAATCGACGCAGAACATAGCCTCTGCTTTCATTAGAAGGGGTAATCCCGTCAGAAACCATAAACGTAACGGAACGGATATGGTCGGTGATAACACGAATGGACACATCCTTTTTGTAGTCCTCACCATAGCTTGCCCCGGCGAACTGGCAAACTTTATCACGAATAGCTTTTATGGTATCTACGTCAAAAATGGAGTCCACGTCCTGCATAACGGTAGCAAGACGCTCCAAACCCATGCCCGTATCTATATTTTTGCTGGCAAGCTCGGTATAATTCCCATTGCCATCATTTTCAAACTGAGTAAATACGTTGTTCCAGATTTCGATATAGCGGTCACAGTCGCAGCCTACCGTACAGCCCGGCTTGCCACAGCCATATTTCTCTCCCCGGTCAAAGTAAATCTCTGAACATGGTCCGCAAGGCCCTGCGCCATGCTCCCAGAAATTGTCCTCCTTGCCAAAGCGGAAAATCCGGTCAGCCGAAATTCCTATTTCCTTATTCCAGATATCAAAAGCCTCATCATCCTCCTGATACACCGAAGGATAAAGTCGGTCTTCCGGGATTTCCAGTGTTTTTGTCAAGAACTCCCATGACCACGCAATCGCCTCATGCTTAAAATAATCTCCAAAAGAAAAGTTTCCCAGCATTTCAAAAAATGTACCATGGCGGGCCGTCTTTCCCACATTTTCAATATCCCCGGTACGAATACACTTCTGACAGGTAGTTACCCGCTTTCTCGGTGGAATCTCCTGCCCGGTAAAATATGGTTTCAAAGGTGCCATGCCCGCATTAATCAGCAGCAGACTTTTATCATTTTGAGGAACAAGAGAAAAACTCGGCATTGCCAGATGTCCCTTGCTCTCAAAAAATTCCAGATACATTTTTCGCAAATCATTTAATCCATATGGTTTCATTACCATTGCCTCCTAAATCGTATATATAACATTCGTATTATAAGACCTTATCGCAAATTTTACAACTTGAAAAATTCAAGACTTTCCTGCATAGCTTGTGCCAAAGCACCCAGCTCATCCGCTTTTCCTGCCAAAACAGACATCGTAGCATTTAATTTGTCCATGGATGCTGTCGTCTGTTCCGTCGTGGACGCATTTTCCTCTGACATTGCCGAGAGGTTGCGAATCGCATCGGTCACTTTTTCACGAGCCTCATCACAGCACTGTGAATCCGAGCTTATCTCCCGAATTTCTGACATAGAGGACTGAATCCCCTCACTGACATCCCGAAACTTAGACCTTGTCTCCTGAAGTTTCTGCTGCTGCTCATCAATAATCTCGTGCATATGCTCCATTGCCTCAACCGTATTTCTCGATTCTGCCGCCAGTTTTTTTATGACCTCATCAATCTTGGCTGCTGACGCATTTGACTCATCCGATAATTTCTGAATCTGTGACGCCACCACAGCAAAACCTCTTCCTGCCTCTCCGGCTCTGGCTGCCTCAATGCTGGCATTCAGCGACAAAAGGTTCGTCTCATCCGCAATTGAGGAAATCAGTTTTACCGACTCCTGAATTTTCATAACGGATTCATCCGTAAGATTCACCTGCTGTTCAATGCTTTTGACCGTATCGTATGTACGCTGTCCGGACTCTGCCAATTCTGCAATAATCCTCTCTGCATCATTTTTTGATACCTCCATCTGACCGGAGGTGACGTTCAAAGTCTCAACGCAGGAAACAATTTTATCAATCGAGCTTCCCATCACATCAACCTGATGAATCGCCTCCTCTGTATCTCCCGCCTGATGCATGGCACTGTGAGCGATTTCTTCCACTGCCTGAGTAATCTCATTGGCAGACGCTTTTGTGTCCGCAGCAAAACGATTCAACTCATTTCCGGACTCTGCCAGAACAACAGAGGAGTCTTTTATCTTCTGAATGACTCCTTTTAATTCGTCAATCAGTCCGCTGAGTGCCTTTGCCATCATTCCCATCTCGTCTTTTCGCCCGACAATCCGCTTGTCAATGGACAAATTCAACTCACCTTTGGACAGCCCGCCAATCATTTTTTCTGCCTTCGATACAGCTCTGCCGAGGGCATTTGACAAAAGCAACACAAAAATTGCGGCAACCACCAAAATAACGGCAGACACGATAAGAATGCCAACCGTCTTCTGGCGGATGGTCTTATCAATGTCCGTACAAGGTTTTCCGGCAAAAATCATTCCGACCACATCTCCGCCGGGATTTTTCAGCGGTATGTAATAGGCGTAATAATTCCACTCGTTAATCAGGGCATGGGTATCCGAATATTCCTCCTTATTTTTCACTACCGTCTCATATGCCTCCGCTGGAGCCTCGTCACCATGAATCTTCTGCCCGGTCTTATGACTGGTAAGAGAAGTGGCTGCTACGGTGTTATCGAAATAAACAGAAATTTCCACATCCGATTCTGCCACAAGGTTGTCCAACAGTGTTTCATTTTTTGTAATCTGATAGTCCCCCTTTTGCAAATAACTTCCCGTTTCGTCCATGGAATAGCTTCCCCGGTCCAGCGCATCATAGGTCCCTTTCACATTGTAGCAAATATCCTTCAAACCATTTAATGATTCATTTTCCAAAGATGTCCGCATTGCCTGTTTCGCATAGACGGCAAGGATTGCTGTCATAACCAGCAGCGGAATCAATGTCAAAATCATAATCTCAATTCGAATGGATATTCTCAGTTTCTTTCCTTTTTCTTTTTTCTGCATTTTACGTGTTTTATGCATGGCGTATTCCTCCATCAAAATTATGCAATAAATTATTTAAATTATAACATAATTTTTGGTAAATTGCCATATTTATTATTTTTAGTTTTTTCTTATTACGCAGTTCATTACTGTTCAGAGACCTCCCCGCCATTCATAAACTTGTGAAATTTGCGAAACAGGAACTTTTATTTGTGTATTTTGAAAATTTCAAAATGCTTGTCGTCATATCCTGCTCTACTGCTCCGGCGTTTAGTCGACAAGAAAGGAGTGCCTTCCGCAGACACTCCTTTCTTGGTGATTTTTTCGATATTTCTAGAGCTTTTCGGAGGAATTATGCACTTTGTCTTATTACATTTACTCCTTCATCATAATACAGAGACAGATTTGCATTTTCTAGATTTTTGCAATGACTCACATCCAGTGTGGTCAATTTATTCTCCTGACAATCCAACATTTCCAGTAACGTATTATTACTCACATCCAATGTCTCCAGTTCATTCTCTCGACAACTCAACAATGTCAATAACGTATTGTTACTCACATCCAGTTTAGTCAATTTATTCTTCATGCACTTCAATTGCTCCAATGCCGTATTTTTTGTAACATCTAATTCACTCAGTTCATTTTCTTCACAACGCAGGAATGTCAGTGCCGTATTGTTACTCACATCCAATGTAGTCAATTTATCGAGACTACAACTCAAAAATGTCAACGATATATTCTGGCTTACATCCAATGTACCCAAGTTATTTTCACTACAACCCAACGTTTCGAGCGACTTATTTTTTGTCACATCTAATCCACTCAGTTCATTAGTTGTACAATAAAACTCCGTCAATGCCGTATTGTTGCTCACATTCAATGTACTCAATTTATTAACAGAACAATCCAAATATGTCAGTGCCGTATTCTTGCTCACATCCAATGTACTCAAATTACTATTAGCACAATCCAGATATGTCAGTGCCGTATTCTTGCTCACATCCAATGAGCTCAAATTACTACTACCACAAGACAAATATGTCAATGCCGTATTCTGCCTTACATCCAATTCTCCCAAGTTATTACCATAACAACTCAAAGATGTCAATGCCGTATTCTGCCTTACATCTAATGAGCTCAAGTTATTCCATTCACAA
>CAZFHT010000005.1:0-32861 GCA_964518785.1 uncultured Eubacterium sp. | reverse complement strand
GCGGTCTTGTGAAGAGCAGACTTCGTTTCCCAATCATTTTCTTTTGGTTCATAGTAATCCTCCAATCCAGTAAAGCAGTCCTAAAATCCAGCTGCAAAACACACCAAACAAAATTACCGGTCCGGCAATGGTAAAAATCTTACAGCCGATTCCAAATACCTGCCCCTCCTCCTTAAATTCAATGGCAGGAGCCGCTACCGAATTGGCAAAACCCGTGATGGGAACAAGGGTGCCTGCCCCGGCGAAGTTGGCAAGTTTCTGATATAGGTTGAACCCGGTAAAAAGAATGCTTAAAAAGATAAGGGATAATGTCGTGTAAAGAGAGGCGGTATCTTTTTCCATTCCCGTCCATATATAGAAATTCGTGAGAGCCTGTCCGACAACACAAATCAAGCCGCCTACGAAAAATGCTTTGCACAAATTGAGAAACCAGCTTTTTTTCGGCGTATTCTCCTTCACATATTCGTTATACTTTTCCTCTTTCTTCTGCGGGGATGGTTCCTTTAATACCGACTGAATATTTACTTTCGAATCGTTCATACGAGTCTCCTTTCAATCAAAAAAATACTGAAAAAGCGTTCCTGCCATTTTTCCAAGAGCAATACTGAATACCACGATAGGAAAACCCTCTTTTATCTGCGCGCGGTTAATCATAATGGGAAGCACCCGCAAAACCTCTGCCAGTGCCATGGCAAGACAGCCGACAAACATTCCTGAAAACAAGCCAAACGCACCGAGCATAATCCACGAAAGGTGCAGCGGCAGTTCAAAGAGAATCCATATATTTCCCAATGTTCCACCGAGAATAATCGCTGTTTCATACAGATAAATGTGCGTCGCCGTATTCGTTCGTGCTGACAGCCTTGGGATAATGCCCAGCATGGTGATAAAGGCAAACACGCCACTCGCCACAGCAAGCCCGCATGTCAGTCCCAAAAAGACGAGAAAACTCTGTTTAATTAACATCAATGGTATTTCCCTCCCTAGAGGCGGTGGCAATCAACGCCTTATTTACCTGTTCTTCGTAATTTCGCATTTCTACCTGAATCGGCGTCGGGTCCTCCTTCGTTTTTTTGCGGCGGAAATGATTATAAAAAATCAAAATTCCAAGCGGCAGGCCAATCGCATAACAAATCTCCAGCAGCGAGCCGCCCTGTTTACTGCTGCCCATAATGAGCAGATACATTTTATCAAAAACTTTTCCCACGCTGACATCCTCATTGAAGGTCATCACCGTAAAAGCCGCACCAAAGAAGGCAATCAGTGCCACAAAACAGGTCTTGACATATTCCATCCGCTTACTGAGTTCTCTGCGGTCCGACTCCTCCAAATCGACGATAAAATCCCGTTCTCCAATGTTCTCAATCCGAAGGTTCGGGTATACCTTGTGAATCCCTTCATAGACCTTTCCTACCGTAAACATGGTTTTCTGGCTGCTGTTCTTAGGCAGCGTGTAGAAAATTTCTTTTTCCAGCTTTTGAACTACTGTTTTGTTTGTACAGTAAAGGGTGGCAATATCTTTATATGTCAGTGTCCTTTTCTGCACCGGGATATTCTGTTCAATCTTCACATATAAAATCTCTTCCATTCAATCTGCTCCTTTACCAACGTACCCTTTTCCGTATCCGATGGAAGTTTGCGGGCATTTTCCTGTGAACGGTTGTACAAAATCACGCCTGCCGCAAGCAAAACAAGGGCAATGGTTATCATACCGAATTTTTTCATCCAGCCACTTCCTTTCGGTATTACCATTGCCAATTTTTCAATTCTTATTCATTTTAATTTACAAATTTCAGCCGCATGGATTTTAAAATCTTTTTTTCCATCCGGCTCACCTGAACCTGATTCACTCCCATGACCTCTGCCACCTGAGACTGTGTTTTTTCCTGAAAATAACGCAGTTGGATAAGCTGTCTCTCCGGCTCCTCCAACTCCTGCATTAACTGTTTCAGAAGTACCCGGTTTAAAATTTCCTCGCTTTCGTCCTTCTCGCCGGGAATCCGGTCCATCAGACTGATTTCATTCCCCTCCTTCTGGTAAACTGTCTTGTGCAGAGACTCCACCTCATTCGCCGCATCCAGCGCCAGAACAATATCCTCCCGTTTCATCTCTGTCGCCGCTGCCAGCTCCTCCAGAGTGGCGTCCCGACCAAGCTCGGCGGCAAGCCTCTCTGCCTCCTTTCGGATACGCCATCCGTTCTCTTTGATGGTGCGGCTGACCTTCACCATGCCGTCATCCCGAAGAAAACGTTTAATCTCTCCGGCAATCATGGGTACGGCATAAGTCGAAAATTTCACGTCAAAGTCAAGATTAAAATTATCCACCGCTTTTATCAGGCCAATGGCTCCAATCTGGCTCAAATCTTCGGCATCACACCCCCGCCCATGAAAACGGCTGACGATACTGTACACTAAAGGCATATTTTCTTTTATCACTTGTTCCCTTGCCAACTTATCCCCGCTTTGTGATTTTTTAATCAGTTCTATGGTTTCCATTGGCAAACTCCTCTATGACATATTGAATCCGCTATAAATTCTTTTCCGCATTTGAACTACCGTCCCCTCCCCTTCTTGGGAGGTCACCTGCAAATCATCCATAAATGCCTCCATAAAAGCAAAACCCATACCGGAACGGTCCATTTCCGGCTTGGTCGTATACAGCGGCTCCATTGCCTTGGAAATGTCAGGGATTCCGATTCCCTTGTCCGCCACCTCAATCCAGATAACGTTTTCACAGATTTTGCTATGTATCGTAATTTTGCCCTCTTTCCCCTCGTAACCATGTATGATGGCATTCGTCACCGCCTCGGAAACTGCCGTTTTTACAT
This sequence comes from uncultured Eubacterium sp., assembly GCA_964518785.1. GTDB lineage: Bacteria > Bacillota > Clostridia > Lachnospirales > Lachnospiraceae > Eubacterium_F. Next base: position 30,034 of record CAZFHT010000005.1, on the reverse strand, counting down.
CCGACATTTCCTCCAGCGTGGGGTCCAGACGGGCAAGAAAGGCGGCAACTACTGTTCGTGCCAGACTTTCATTTTCCGAACTGCTGTCAAAAATAAACGTTATTTCCTGTTCCTTTTTCATGCTCTCCGGCTCCTTTCCTCATATTTCGGAATGATATGGTACAACCCGGACATTGTGAAAATCCGGTCAATTTCTTCACCGATTCCGGCGACAAAGGTTTGTCCACCGAGATATGACATTTTCCGGTACCGCCCCATCACCATGCCGATACCGGAGCTGTCCATAAACGTCATTCCGGAAAAATCAAAAATCAGTGTCTTAATCGTCCCCTTATCAATCTGAGTATCTACCGTCCTGCTCACCTCACTAGCCATGTGGTGGTCAAGTTCTCCGCTGATATGTAAAATTAAAGTAGCACCATTGCGTTCAAGTGAAAACTTTTCCATTTTCAGTTCAAACCTTCCTTTCTATATCCATATATAACAAAAAGAACCTGTAGAAAATCAAACACTTTCTCTACAAGTTCTTTTTTTACATCTTTTCAGTAAACTTAAACTTCTGATACGTTGACGCCGGAAAAATCAGACAAGTCAAGGTGTCTCGGTACTCTCCGTACTTTCTCCAAGCAACACCTGTACTTCTTCCAGATACTGCTGTGCCTGTACTGCATTCGCCGTACTGCTGTCAATGGCAATTGCTTTTTCGTACCATTTCTTTGCCTTTTTATTTTTACCGAGACGCTGGTAGCAGCGCCCCATGTAAAACATCGCCGCCTGATTATCATCATCGAGTGCCAGCACCTTTTTAAAGGTAGTAATCGCTGTCTCGTAAGACGTATACATTTCATTCTGTCCCTGACTGACTAACTGGGTAATCTGCTCGTCCGTCACCGTACTTATCTTCGTGTACAGTGCCTTCGCCTCATCCGAGTCAAAATCCGTTTCCTCACAGCCGCTGACATCAATCGCAGCCTGAACGGTATCTCCGTCAGTGTAAGAAGTCACTCCTTTTAAGAGTGTTTCATAACTCTCAAGTTTCTTTCTCGCCTCGGTATCTCCGTCATCAATGGTTTTTTGCAGCTGCTCTGTGCTTTCCTCCAATGAGGTTTTTTCCTTTTCCAAGGCGGAAATCTGTGTCTCCATGGCTGCTAACTGACCATCCGGGTCGCTGCCGCCCACACTGGTTTTCGACAGTGTCGGGTGAATCAGCACAAAAGAAAACACAATTCCCAAAACCATGCCGAGAATCAACTGAACTACCGGAAGAAACGATTTCTTCTCCTCCTGATAACTTCCTACCGGGGTTACATTTTCCAGCGGGTCCTTCTTTTTCACCGTCTTTTTTACTTTACTGTTTCCGCGTCGGTCTGTCGTCACCGTTTTATCGCCGATTTCCTGCATATAACGCAAGGTCGTTGTATTGTTATAATCAATTCTTCTTGCCTGATTCAGACATTTCGCCGCCTTTTGATACTCCTCCTCATGAATATAAAGAAGTGCCAAAAGCTGCTGCGCCCGCAGTAATCTTGGGTTTCCGGCGACAACCTTTTTCAACTGTATCATCGCCAAGTCTTCACTTCCCGACTTCACAGCAGACAGGGCGACGTTATATTTCTTAATTGACTGATTGGCAGCCTCTAACTCCGTCTGATTCTTCTGTACGGAATCAATAAAATAATCCGCACGATTGTTTTCCGGCTGCAAGTATTTACTCAGTATCCACTGGCCGAGAGCAGATACGATTTCTCCGATTTCGTAGTATACCAAGCCGAGCAGATTCCTCGCATCGGTATTACACTTGTTAAATTGCAGACTTTTTTTCAGAACCGAAATCGCTCCTGACAAATCTCGTACTTCTGCCTTTTTCAGGCCCATATTGTAATAAAAATTGGAGTTTTGTCTGGCATGATGTATAATCGACAGGTCCTGTCCACAAAATCCGCAACGCTTAGCGGTATCGCTGACGTTTGCGTCACATTTTGGACATTTCATCGTCATTTTCTCCTATTCTTTTTACAATTTCGTTTTCGTTTGTTGTATCAGGTCCTTTACGATATCTACTACATCGGTAAGATTATTATCGTATACCACATCCTCCACTTTCTCTATATCAGGACTTGGCTGAAATTTTTCCAATTCCTCATCAAAATCCAACATTTTGCCGTTCCTCCATATGCTCTAGTATGTTATCCCTTTTTGTGTTGACCAGTGTGTTATACACTCTTTTAATAATACCCAGTTTCTCTGTAAAATGCAAGAGGGAAATGTCGAAGTGTTTTGACAAAAAATCAGATGCTTTTACAACAGCTTCTCCCATTCGCTAATGATACTCTCGCAGGCATCCACATCCAGATTCTCATTCGCCTCATCCAAAGAGGATAAAAACTCTGCCTGAACATCATCATACTCATAGCGTTTCAGCTCATGAACCACCTTCTCCATCTCGTCCATGTCCAGTTCGTCCATCGCATTTCGCATTTCAGAAAAGAGTTTCAGCAAATCAGCTAAATCAATCGGTCCCTGCGTTCCCTCCTCCTCGTCATCCTCCGTTATGTACGGCTCCAAAATGGCGATATAGTTACAATACATATTCAGCATTTCATCGGTATGCTCATGAATCATGTCAATATTTCTTCCGTTTCCTGCCGACTCCAAAGCAGCCGCCAGCTCTGACAGTTCGATGGCACCAATCTGACGGGAGGCACTTTTCAATGCATGGACCTCAACCGTATAACCCGGCCAGTCATTGTTCATCTCCATTTTCTTAATGAGCGTAGCCTTTTTCTCAATTACCTTATAATAGTCCTTCAACACATCCCAGAACAGTTTTTCGTTGCCAAGCAGTCCCAAGGCATACTCGGTATCCAGTCCCTCAATATGTATCTCTACTTTTTTCTTCGGCTCCTTCTTCGCCGCAGGGTCTGTCTGTTCCTTCAAAATCTTTTCCTTTGGCAGCCAGTATTTCAGCCGGGAAGTAATGCGACGTAACTCAATCGGTTTTGCCACAAAATCATTCATCCCCTCATTCAGGAACATTTCCTTTCTTCCCTCAATCGCATTGGCAGTGAGAGCGATAATCGGCACATCATGGTATTCCGGATGGAATCTTCGAATCAGCCTTGTCGTCTCTACCCCGTCAATCTCCGGCATCATGTGGTCCATGAAAATCAAATCATAATGCTTTTTAGAAATCATGTCGATTGCCTCTTTGCCACTCATGGCAGTGTCAATCTTCATCTTCAAAGGCTCCAAAAGTCCTTCTGCCACGGTAAGATTTACTTTGTTGTCATCCACAATAAGAATTTCTGCGTCCGGTGCAATAAAATCAAAATCCTCCTCGCCCTCCTGAATAAGAGAGCCATGTAAATCCTCGTGATTCAAAATCTGAGAGACGTTGAGGGAATACAGTGGTTTCTTCACAGCAATAAGATTTGGTATGTCATACGAATCGGAATCCTTAAAGCCGACCAGCACAATTCCTATCACATCACTATGGTTTTTGATAAACTCACGAATTTTATCGGTGAATAAATCTTTTTCCACGAAAATTTGTGTTACGCCCTCCATCTCCGGAGTATCCAGCACATCCTCGGATTCCATCGCAATGTACTGGCAGTTCAGACGCTCCACATCCATTTTCAGCTGCTGTGCCACATAGTCATTGTGAATCAGCGCCATCACCTTCGCCGACTCCTCCTTTAAGAGAATCCCTGCTCTCGGATTGATAATTCTCTGTGGCAGATGGAAGGAAAAGGTACTGCCCTTCTCATACTCACTCTCCACCGCAATCTCGCCGCCCATCAGTTCCAGCAGATGTTTTGAGATTGCCAGTCCGAGTCCGGTTCCCTCAATATTGCGGTTACGCTTGCTATCCACCTGTGAAAAGGACTGGAACAGCTTGTCCAAATCCTGCTTTTTAATCCCCATGCCGGTGTCCTCAACACTGACCTGCAAATCAATCATTGTTTCACTCATTTTTTCAAAGGAAATCTTCAGCATGACTTTTCCTTTTTTCGTGAACTTAACCGCATTATTGGTGAGATTGACAATTACCTGTTTAATTCTTGTCAAGTCACCGTACAGCATATAAGGCAGTTCCGGGTCAATATCCAACACCAGCTCTAAATCCTTGTCCCCGATTCGAGTCATAATAATGTTTGCCACATCATTGACAATGGACAGCGGTTCGTACTCGTCCTCATTTATCTCCATTTTGCCGGAGTCAATTTTGGAGAAATCCAATATATCATTAATAATCGTCAACAATGTCTTTCCGGAACTGATAATCTGATTCACATACTCTCTGGCAGTCGGTGATAACTCCTCCCGCAGTGCCATCTCCGCCATACCGATTACCGCATTCATCGGTGTGCGGATTTCATGGCTCATGTTGGCAAGGAAATCCGATTTCATGTTAGCTGCCTTCATAATTTCCTTATTTTGCTCTAATAACTGGTATTTCTGATATGCCATCCGGGAGATAATGTTACTCACTTCATGGGCAAATTTCGCCGCACGTTCAATCTGCTCCTCCGGGATAACAAGAATTGTCTTGGACGCCTGCCACAAACTTTCTTCGTCTATCTCGTACCGTTTTGCCAGCGTGTGAACCAGACTTCTTGTCAACGGTTTGGTAGACACCTGACCACCGAGAAAACAGCCGATTGGCTTACCATCTACAATGATAGGGGCAGCAAAATCCGTCAGTCCGGTGTGACACGTATAGGTCTGCACAAAACCTGACTCTACGGCACTCAACAGCCCATGTCTGTCACAATTCTCACAAGCTGCCAGTCCGCGTTTCGACTTTTTGATGTGACCACCGCAAAACGAAGTCCATGATTCGTGAGGTGCTATCGCCACACCATTGAGGTCCGCAAGTCCGGTAGAGATTCCCAACGTCTCATGCAGTACATTTTGCAGGCTCTTTAATGTCTCCATATCAACCAGTTCCAATAATGACAAATCTTTTTTCTGTTCGTCCATATCAATACCCCTTTTCTTCCTTACATTAACCAATCAATCCCTCAATTGTCGATATGAGTTTATCGTGTTCAATCGGCTTTAACAAATATCCCTGAGGTTTCAGTTTCAAAACCTCCTGTACCTTCTTCATGTCGTCCACTCCCGTTAAAAATACGACAGGAATATCTTTTGTGTCCGGATTGCTTTTCAGCTTTTCAAAAATCTCCGGTCCGTTCTCTCCCGGCATCTGGTAATCCAGAAGAATCAAATCGGTCTTTTTCTTCTCCAAAAATTTCATGGCAAGTTTTCCGTTAATCGCTGTCGCCACATTATACTTCGCCTTGAGATGCACCTTCACCACCTTGAGCATACGGGAATCATCATCCACCACCAGTATGTGCTTGCGCATATCCTCCAGCTCCATCATCGACTCCACCTGCTGTACTGCATTCATTGCCTCACTGAGAGCGTCGTTTGCCTCCTCTGCGGTTTTCGCTCTCTGCGTTTCAAAGAGATGGTGGGAGATACGGTCCTGAATCGCTGTAATGGTAATCGGACGCACCAAAATTAAATCTGCCACATTGTATGCCAGCCTTTCAAAATCATCACAGTCCTCCTTGTCACCAATCAGGACAAAAGCGACACCATTTTCCCGAAAAGTTTCTTTAAGTGACGCAAGACGGTTAATATCGTCCTTGTCCTCATCCTGTATGCAGTAAACAATGGCATTCGGTTTGAAATATTTTACATGGCTCACAATATCATCATACCGCATGGAGGTACTCTGACACTCAAAATTGATGTGAAAAAAGAAATCATCAATAATGGACCTGTTTCTTCCCGTTAATAATACTTTTTCTTTCATTTTATATAACCCCTTTCCTGTGTAATAAAACAAGACTGCCAAAAGCAGTCTTGTTTTATGATTATCCTTTTAACTGTGCCAGACGCTCTTGTACCTGATCCAACATTCCCTGATACTTCTCCAATTTTGCTCTCTCCTCCGCAATCTTCTTCTCCGGAGCTTTGTTCACAAAATTCTGGTTGCCTAACATTCCTTCTGAACGTTTACATTCACCCTGAAGTTTTTTCTCTTCTTTTTCCAGACGCTGAATCTCCTTCTCAATGTCTACCAATTCGGCAAATGGCATATAAATTGTTCCATCTGCGATAACGACAGATACGGCGTCGTCTGCAATGCCGTCCTTACTCTTTTGGAACGCAACATCACTGGCATATCCAAGCGTAGCAAAGAATACTTTATTATCCTCGAAAATTTTCAGTACCTCATCCTGCTCCGACACAACAAAAACAGACGCCTTCTTGCTCGGCGGCACATTCATTTCTCCCCGGATATTTCGAATACCCTTTACTGCCTCCTTGATTCGCTCAACCTTTTTCTCATCCTCTGAGAAATCTCTCTCTTTTGTGTACTCCGGCCACTCACTGACCATAATGGAGATTTCATCATCTCCCATGAGAGTACAGTAAATCTCCTCTGTGATAAAAGGCATATACGGATGCAGCAGTTTCAGTGCATCAATTAACACATTTTTCAGCGTATAAAGAGCAGCGGCTTTTGTCTCGTCCGTCTCACTGTAAAGACGTGGTTTCACCATCTCAATATACCAGTCGCAGAACTCTTCCCAGATAAAATCGTATATTTTCTGAACAGCGATACCCAAGTCAAAAGTCTCCATCAGTGCCGTTACATCCTTCGCCAGATGATTTACTTTGGAGAGAATCCATTTATCTGCCTGCGTGAACTGTTCCGGTGAGACATTCTCATAGTCCAGCCCTTCATTCTGCTCAAAATTCATCATGATAAAACGGGACGCATTCCACACCTTATTCGCAAAATTACGGCTTGCCTCTACACGCTCCCAGTAAAAACGCATATCATTTCCCGGTGCATTTCCGGTGACAAGGGTAAGACGAAGTGCGTCCGCCCCATATTTATCAATTACTTCCAACGGGTCAATCCCATTGCCAAGGGATTTACTCATTTTCCGCCCTTGGGAATCCCGCACCAGACCATGAATCAAAACAGTGTCAAAAGGGACCTGTCCGGTATGCTCCAATCCGCTGAACATCATACGCATTACCCAGAACGGAATAATGTCATATCCGGTAACAAGGGTGCTGGTCGGATAGAAATATTTCATTTCCTCTGTCTCGTCCGGCCATCCCAACGTGGAAAACGGCCACAAGGCAGAACTGAACCACGTGTCCAGCGTATCCGGATCCTGACGCATTGGCTTACCGCACTTCGGACAAACAGCACTGTTTTCCTTCGTCACAACCAGTTCGCCGCAGTCGTCACAGTAAAATGCCGGAATCTGGTGTCCCCACCAGAGCTGACGGGAAATGCACCAGTCTCGGATATTCTCCAGCCAGTGGAAATATGTTTTATTAAAATGCTCCGGCACAAATTTTGTCTTTCCTTCTTTTACTGCATCAATGGCAGGACCGGCAAGCGGTTTCATTTTAACAAACCACTGCTTGGACACACGAGGCTCAACCGTAGTGCCGCAGCGGTAACAAGTGCCGACATTGTGGTCGTGGTCCTCTACTTTTACGAGAGCACCCTCTGTCTCCAAATCCTTTACGATAGCGTCTCTCGCCTCATAACGGTCCATCCCGGCATATTTTTCATATTCATCAACAATTTTTGCGTCTTCTGTCATCACGTTAATGACCGGAAGATTATGACGCAGACCTACTTCGAAATCGTTCGGGTCGTGAGCCGGTGTGATTTTTACAACACCTGTTCCAAACTCCATATCGACATAATCGTCCCCAATCAGCGGAATCTCCCGGTGTACAATCGGAAGAATCAGCGTCTTGCCAATCAAATCCTTGTATCTTTCATCATTCGGATTTACCGCTACTGCCGTATCGCCCAGCAGCGTCTCCGGACGTGTCGTGGCAAGATTGATATAACCGCTGCCATCCGCAAAGGCATAGCGGAGGTGCCAAAAATGTCCCTTCTGGTCCTCATACTCCACCTCAGCGTCAGAAATCGAGGTCAGACAGTGAGGACACCAGTTAATGATACGCTCACCACGATAAATCAGACCTTTTTCATACAGATTGACAAAGACTTCTTTTACTGCCTTATTACAGCCTTCGTCCATCGTAAACCGTTCTCTGTCCCAGTCGCAGGAAGAACCCATCTTTTTCAACTGGGAAACGATTCGTCCGCCAAACTTGTCCTTCCATGCCCAAGCACGTTCTAAGAACTTCTCTCTGCCGATATCCTCCTTCGTCAGACCTTCCTCCCGCATTGCCTCGACAATCTTCGCCTCGGTGGCGATAGATGCGTGGTCCGTACCCGGCATCCACAAAGTCTCATATCCCTGCATCCGCTTAAAGCGAATGAGAATATCCTGCAAAGTGTTATCCAATGCGTGTCCCATATGGAGCTGTCCGGTAATATTTGGCGGTGGAATCACAATCGTATATGGTTTTTTATTCGCATTTACTTCTGCGTGAAAATATTTTTTATTAATCCATTTTGTATACAACCTGTCTTCAATGTCTTTCGGGTCGTATGTCTTTCCTAATTCTTTCCTCATGTATAACCTCCAACTTATGCGTCTCTTTCGATAAGTAAATCATACCAAAAAATCAGCCAAAAGTCAAAAACACTCTACGGAAGTTACAAACTTTTCTGCCAAGGCTTTTACCTCAATGCCAGTCAGTGCCCGGCGCAGTACAAAAAGTTCCGACAAATCCCCCTGATAATAGGCATCCCAAGGGTTTACGCCAAAGTAAAGTGATGAACCCTCCTGTGACATAATTTTTTCTGCCACATTGCCGGTTACAAGTTCTTTTCCATTCAGGTAAAGTTTGCTGCACACTGTCTCCTCCACCGTTCCCGGTTTTGTGCCGTCAACGACAATCGCCACATGCTGCCAAACGTCTTTTTCAAAACAGTTTGTCGGCTCCGCCGTTATCCAGCCCCGGTTGCAGGACCAGAGTTTCCCTTCAAACGTAAGATTCAGCCAGCGAGGTGCCTCTTCTTCAAATCTTCCCGCCATAATAACCGGGTCATAGCAGCCGCCGAGTTTTTCCGGTTTCATCCAGAAGGAAATCGTGTAGCTGTCTCCCAATTCCGATGCCTTCTCTAACAGTTGCAAACCAAAGGTTCCGTCCAAATGCAGTCCTTTTCCGACTACCCCCGGCACACACTGACAGCAAGGCTCTGCCGCAGGCTGCACTGCCATAGGCTGCACTGCCGTAAGGAGTTCCTCTTTTGTTATCTTAACGGCACTGGTCTTTACCAAATCTTTTTTCAAAGCCTCCGCCAATCCGGTATAATCTCGTGTGATACGAAGTGTATATGTCTTCACCGGTTTAAAATTCTGTGCATAGACAACCAGCGTCAGCTCCTCATCGCTGTTTAACTCTTTCCCTATACATATGGTATTTGCAGTATCTACCGCATTGCCATTTATGGTAACGTAACCTCTTGTGTCTGCCAGTTCAATCTTTAATACCGGAGCTTCGGTGTAGGCAATGACCGGGTTGTAAACACCATCTTTTTGTTCAATCTTTCGGTCACCGCACCACAGCCCGGTGATGTCATTATCTGACGCAAATTCACGCAGTGTCACAAGTGACTGACAGATTCGTGCGGATTGCTCTGTCGCCGTCCCGGTTGTCCCGGTAAATGTAATGGTAACTTTTTCAGCACCATCGATAAGCTCCGCCGGAATCCGGTACATAACCTGATAAAACTTCTCCTTATCCGCCAAAGACAGCGTCACATTTTCCTCAACTCCCGACAACTCCTTCCCGACAATTTTCAAAGTCAGCGGGCGTTCCCTCTCCTCCAGCAGACGAGTTACTAATAAATAATTATCAACCTTTGCGTCCACCTTCATGGTATAAGAAAAACTTCCTCCCGGATTGGCAAAGCGGGTGAGGTCTGTGGTGCTTGCCACCGAATCGCCCTCCTCTACGTAACCACTCTCATACTGACCTCTCGCAATCTGCAATACATGGTCTACGGTTTCCTGCTCCATCCTCTCCTGTGCCTTCTGGGAAATGAACGCCTCGGAGCTGATACCGTCCTCGTCCATGCTGTAAGTCCAGTAAATGCCGTAGCTTTCCCGGTACTGGTTGTAATGTGTCGTAAAGGTGTAGTCAAAATTCGTATTTTTCAGCTTAAAATTCATGCCTTCTTCTTTTACAAGATTGTCATTAATATTTGCCATGTACTCCTCTACCGATTTGACACCTCCGGTAATGCGGATGTTATCGTTTTTCACAGCCTTCCGGCTCGGCACACTTAAACCAACTCCATGCCCGGTCAATGCCTGCTTATCCGTTCCTAATCTGGCACTGAGAACATAAGGACCATATTTGAAAGCATATGTATTTTCACTGTCCGGCAGATTGAAAACCCGGATTTCCATTGGGAGCTGTAAAGTAAAGACCGTATCTCCCTGTAATTTTTCCTGTGGAATCACAAGATAACCGTTTTCCTGTTCGCAGACATACTCCTCCTCGCCAAACTTCACGTGAGCCTTCTCGTCCTTTACCCAGTCCGGGAGACGGAGTTTCAGCGACAGAGAGGACGGCTCCGAGGTCTGCACGTGAAAGCTCATCGTGTCTGACACACTGAGGTCTCCCTCCTGCTCAAGCGTATAGCCTTCTCCCCGGAGAATGGACGCCAGATACAGATTGACGATAACCTCATTGTCCCTCTGAAAATAAATGCTGTCCTGCAATTTCGTAAAGTTTTCCATGCCGGAGCCGGTACAACACCAGAAACTGCTGTCCAGCGAGCCAAACACTTTGTGGTAGCCGGACGCCATCGGCTGAAAATACATGGTAAGTCCGTTGTCATGGTTTTGGGACGCCATAATGGCGTTAATCAGCGTATTTTCGTAGTAATCGGCATATTTTTTCTCTCCGGTAATGACAAAAAGCCTTCTGCTCAGTTTCAGCATATTATAAGTGTTACAAGTTTCATTATTTACATTGTCCCGGTTGGCATTTTGCGAATTATCCCCCCGAAAATGTTCATCCTCACTGTTGCCCCCAGTGACATAGCTTTGTCTCTCGGTCACAAAATTCCAGAACACCTTCGCATATTCCAGATAAGTTTCCTCCTCCGGCAGCACCTCATAGCGGCACAAGGCACCGAGAAATTTCGGAATGGTCGTGTTCGCATGAATGTTCTGGAGACAATTTCGTTCTCCCTTTTTCACTCTCTCAAAAAGAGAAATCTCATCAAACTGGTGCGCTGCTTTCAATATTTCTTCTTTTTCTCTGTCCTCAGCGTCCGTCACTTTGTACAGCTCATAGAGAACATCATTCATTCCGCCGTACTCAATCCCCAGAACGGTCTGCTGCGTCGTTTCGTCCCAGCGATTTACCCGATTTGCCACCCATATGGCAAGGGCATTGGCTGTTTGCAGTGCCTTTTTGTTATCCGTAAGCACATAAGTATCTACCAATCCTGCGAGAATTTTGTGCATCGTGTACCAAGGCACCCACGCCTGTGTCATAATGTTAGCAAGATTTTTTTCCACATTGTCAAACTGGAAATCAATATTGTCAATGTTTCCGTTTAATTCTGCACCAAAAAGATAGCCTTCATATTCCGTCCCCAACGTCATATTCTGACATTCTGCCAGTGCATCTGTCATCTCCGCCAGCCGTTCCTTCAATGCCTTTTGAACCTCGTCCGACAGTCCCGGATTGACAACGCCCTGTGCCGCCGCCGACATATAATGTCCGAGCGTGTGTCCGCCAATCAACCCATTTTCCCACTGTCCGGGATAACGTTCTTTCCCCTTCATAAACGTTTTTACGTCCGTTTCGTTCATCCCGGCAATGTACCCGGCGGTCTCACGAAACCCGGCAAGAAGGCGGTCACTGTCCAGTTTTAAAAGATTCGCAGCGTCCAACTCCAGTGCCTCATCAAAATAAATATCTGTGATTTCTACGTCTTTTTTGTCAAAATATCCGATTCGTGCCATAAAGCCCCTCCTAAATAAAAACTGTTACTTGCAGTATAGCGGTTTTTGTAAAAAAAGTCCACCCACTTTGTTTTCCAAAGCAGGGGGACTTTTCTTACTTTTGTCACTACACAACTTTCATGATTTTACTGATGTTTCTTTATAATGATGTATGTCATATTGATTGCCAGTGTTGTACTATCGTTGGCGTCACTTCTTGCATTCAACGTAAGTTTTCCATTTGTTACCGTAACCGTTCCTGTGACTGTTTTGATTCCAATTGCTTTGCCGTCTTCGTGATCAGGCACACCAATTTTAGTCGCCAGTGTAACCTGATTATTTTCACCATAATATGCATAGAGATTTGGATTATCAGAACAGTTCCATGGGTTGCAGAACCCTACCTCCACATCATATGTGCCATTCTCCAGTTCAAAAGCATAGTCCAAAAATCTTACGGACACACCGTTTTCCCACTGGTTTTTGGTATAACGGTTTGTTCTTGTCTTGTCTGCTCCATCTGTGATTGTAGTGTCCGTTTCAAACGGCCATGTCTGGTCGGTATAAGCAGCGTCCTCTGTTGTTTTTGAATCTCCATTCAGCAGCGGGTTGGACACAGTATCGACAATGCCCCACATTTTACCTGTAATTGGGTCTTCACCATATACCTGCTCTGTCACAGAGTTATTCACACCAAACTTATCCCCACTGGACAAGGTCGTTACATTGTAGTCACCACAGTCTACAAAATACTCAATATCCGGGTCATAATCATATTCTTTCTGGATAACGAGCGTGTAGTCTTTGTAAGTAACAAAGTCTTCTGCATAAACTCTTAATTTATATGTTGCTTTTCTTGCACTGGTAAAGTCAAATTCCTTCGCTGTGCTGTCATCAATTGCCTTGCCATCTACTGTGAGATAACCTTTGTCATCTGCTAACTTAAATGTTACATCAACTTTTGTTGCATCTGTCGGAATAACCAATTTATAATCTGTACCATCTTGTGTTACTGTTCCCTGGTCTGCTGTAATGCCTGTCAGACTATTTTCTGTCCCAATGGATTCATATGTGTACATTTCATTGTACAGTGCTGCAGACACACCACTATCATTACTTTCAAATGTAATCTTCACCGCTTTTCCTTCTGTATAACTCGTATCTAAGTTCGCGCTTGTAATCTCCTTGGAAATCGTATAGTACTTTTTGTAGATATCACTATCACCTTCATAATTCAGTGTCTCTGCTGCAATAACGTTATCTCCGACAGTTATCTTAATGCTCTTTCCATTGTCTGCTTTTGCAAACTGGCAAATCAATGTCGTGTTTGTTGTGTCTGAGACAAGCATACGATAGGAAAAACTTCCTCCCGCTGTAGCCCATCTACTGTTGCCACTGGCTGTCTGGGACTCCGAACCATTATCCATTAAGCTAGTTTCATTCTGTCCATATCCCGGCTGAACAACATCTATCTGCTTATCAGCTCTTGCATTTGTTTTTTGACTGAGAACGATGGCACTTTCATCTGTTGTGAAGTTCCAATAAATACCATAGCGGCAGTCATAAATCTGATAATATGGTACAAATTCGTAGTCATTATCGGTTCCTGTCAGCTTAAAGGACACATTACCATCATCTGAAACTGTTTTCTTTACATATTTGTTTACATTGGAAAGCCATGCACTTACCTTGCCCCCCTCAGCACTTACACTAACCATTTCCGAAGTCAATGTAGAACTCTTTGGAACATTTACGGTAACACCCGTAGTTCCAATCGCCATATTTTCACTGCCAAGCTTTGCTGCCAAAACAAACGGTCCATATTTAAATCCATACACATCAGTCGATACTGTAGAAGGGTCTCCATTTGTTAAATTCTCATAAGTTACCTCTTCCGGAATCGTTACAGTAATCACGTCTCCGTCCGCAAATGCTTTACTTACTTTCGCATAACCATCTTCTTCTTCGTAAGCATATTTTTCACCATTAACCTGAATGGTCACATCCCCTGCTGCATAGTCAGGAATACGGAACAAAATAGTATCTGCTGTGATATCCTTTGTACTGTTAATTTTACTAACCGTAAAGGTTTGCTCCGTTCCTGTCAAAAGGTCTGCTTCCTGTGTCAGTTTCAGATTTTTCGCTTTCCATGTAAGAACAGATGAACGATACTGGTTAACAACAACGCTGTTTCCTTTGAAGAAATAAATGCTGTCATTTAATTTCGTAAAATCTTCCATTCCACTACCGGTACAGCACCAGAAATCTTCCTCTTCCGAGCTGTAAACTTTGAAGTAACCGGACTTCATCGGCTGGAAGTACATAGCCATTCCGGTTTCCGGATTCTGAGCAGCCATAATGGTATTAATCAAAGTGCTTTCATAGTAATCCGAATATTTTTTCTCTCCGGTAATCATAAAGAGCATACGGCTTATCTTAAGCATGTTATAGGAAGCACAAGTCTCGTTGTTACAATTTGTTCTCTCATCATCCAGAACATAATCTTCACCAAAGTGTTCCCATTCACCGCAGCCTCCAGTGATGTACGTATGTTTATTTACCACCATATCCCAGAAACTTTCTACGTATTCCAAATATACCTCATCTTCGTCCGTTGCCTTACCAAGGTTCTTCAGCACTACATAACGGTTTAATGCACCTAAGAACTTTGGAATTGTTGTGTTTGCATGAAGATTGTTCAGGCAGTTGGTATTTCCTTTTTTCACTTTCTCAAACAACGTCGTTTCATCAAACTGTGCTGCTGCCTCCAGAAAATGCTCCTGCTTTGTTTCATCCGTCGTGCAGGCTGCCAACTCATACAACGCATCATTCATTCCACCGTATTCAATATTTAATACGGTCGTCCTAGTTGAACTGCTCCATTTACTAACTCGGTTGTAAGTCCACTCTCCCAGTCCTTCCGCAATGGTAAGAGCATCTTCGTTCCCTGTCAATTCATAAACAGATACCAGACCTGCCAGAATTTTATGCATTGTATACCATGGAACCCATGCCTCTGAGAAGATATCCGTTTTATTTTTTTCTACATTATCAAACTGGAATTCCAAATTCGACGTATTACCTAACAATGTTGCACCGAAAATGTATCCCTCTTCACATTTGGTAGAATCTTTTGTTTTTTCCTGACATTCTTTCAATGTGCTGATAATTGTATTTAATTTTTCTTCCAAAACAGCCTTATCGTCTGCAGATGTTCCCGGATTGGAAACTGCCTGAGCCAATGCTGTCAAGTAATGTCCCAGTGTGTGTCCGCCTATCAAAGAATTCTCCCAGTTTTCACCTGCTGAGTCATTACTTCCGGTGTAGCGGGTAGTCCCCATATAAGTTTTTACTTCTGACGCTGTCATGCCGCTGGCATATCCTGCTGTTTCCTTGAAACCTGCCAGCAGTTTGTCCTCATCTAATTTTTTCAGATAAGCAACTTCCTGTGTCAGAGAATTACTATAATAATCATCCGTAACCGTCACACTTCCCATTGCAAAAGAAGAATATTTTAAGTTTGTATTCTCAACCTCTGTACTTGGTTCTGTAGTCGGCTCTGCTGTCGGCTCTGTGGTCGGCTGTGCTGTCGGTTCTGTGGTCGGCTGTGTACTTGGCTCCGTAGTCGCCTGATTGCCTGGCTGTGTGCTTGGTGTGGCAGTCGCCTGATTGCTCGGCTGTGTACTTGGTGCTGTAGTTGCCTGATTGCTCGGCTGCGTACTTGGTTCTGTAGTCGCCTGAGTACTTTGAGCCGACGCTGCTTTTACTGTTACTTTAACTTTTTTTACAATCAGTTTCAATTTCCCTTTTACTTTTATCTTTGCCTGAACAGTAGCCGTTCCTTTTTTCAAGCCTTTGATTGTTACACCCGTCTTTTTCTTTCCACTGAGTTTAACAACTTTGCTCCCTTTTGTGACAGACCACTTGACGTATTTTACTTTTACGCCCTTCCCCTTTTTTACTGTAATTTTTTTCGTCTTCTTCGCAGTAATCGTAACTTTGCTTTTGCTAAGGCTTACCACCTTTTTGCTGGCTGCACTGGATTCACTTCCCTGCGTTAAAGATAATGCCAATCCGGCTGCAAGGACAACTGCTACTGTCCTCTTACCTTTTTGTAACCATTGTTTTCTCATGCCATTCTTCCTTTCTCCATAAATTATAGAACCACTTAATGATAAGTTTATTTTACCACGAGAAAGAAATTCAAACCATACGATTACGTTCTCTTTGGTGTAATTTTGTGGTGTGATTTTGTTTGTTGTGGTGTACTTTTTAGTTGACAAAGCCTTTTCCATTAGGATAAACTTACACTATGACATAATCGGAGGAAAACATTATGAATAACTCAAGCAATTCAAGCAACTCAAGTAATTCAGATATTTTAGATTTTAAAGTAGATACCCCTTTCCAGTTCAACTGGGCGGGTAAATTTGAGGCACCAAATGAACACTGGATGCACATTTCGAGAGACCTTATGGATTTTGAATTTATCGTTATGACCGAGGGGGAGCTTTACATTGCGGCAGACGAGAAAGAATATGTCGTGCGGGAGGGAGAATATATCCTCATGTGTCCACCCTGCCACCAATACGGCTACCGCCCTTCCAAATGCTCCTTTTACTGGACGCATTTTACTTACAATGAATTAAAGAACAATCCGGTACATCACGACACGAACCCCGGTCCGCTGGCTGCGGATGAAACACGAATTTTACTTCCGGTTCAAGGGCAGATTCCCCGCCCGGACCGTCTGATTGTGCTGTTAAAACAGTTGCAAAACTGCGACATGAAATACCGGAACATGAACTTAAACGCCTACACCCTGACGACAGTGCTGTGTGAATTATACAGCCAGCTATATCTGTCCGGAGGACGCACCGTTATGAAAGGGGATAATCTTCAATTATATACGGATATCGTAGACTACATTAACTGGCGTGTCCGGGAAAACATTAAGGTCAGTGAAGTCGCCGCTTATTTCGGCTATAATGAAAAATACATCACGACCTTTTTCAAAAAAATTTCCGGCATTTCCCTAAAAAGTTATATTATGAACTGCAAAATGGATGTCGCCAAAGCCATGCTTACCGATTCGAACACGCCTATCGCCCAAATTGGCTATGACATTGGTTTTTCCGATAACCATAACTTTTCCAATGCGTTCAAAAAAGTTACCGGGCAAAGTCCGTCGGAATACCGGAACACCTATGCCGGAAGGACACTGTACCATCAGTAGGTAGTAGGTTTGGTACCCTTGTTCTCGTGGTTTTAGTGTTCTTGTGCTCTTGGCTTTAGTGCTCTTGGCTTTAGTGTTCCTGCCCTCGGTCCAGAAATTCTTTCAGCGGAATTGCCGGACTGTAAAGGTAACCCTGATAGAGATGGCAGCCCAGTTCACCGAGCAGTTTTTTCTGTTCCTCAGTCTCCACATACTCAGCGAGAATATCAATCTTAAATTCCTTCGCCATGTTCGCCATTGTCTTGACGATACTGCGGCTGCGTTCATTTTCCTCCATATCTCTTGTCAAAGCACCATCCAGCTTAATCAAATCAAAGACATTGCTCTGTAAATATTTCACCGAAGTATTTCCCATGGAGAAATCATCAATGGCAAGGCGGTAGCCCATGTTCTTGATTCGTGCAAGCCGCTGAATCAGTGAATCATCAATGGTAAGGCTCGCCTGCTCCGTAATCTCAATCATGACATTCCGTATATGTGCCGGATAATTAATCACCATTTTCTGCAGGAAGTTCTCAAATTCGTCTAACTGAATGGTGACACCCGTAACGTTAATGGAAATCTCGATATTCTCACCGTAAGTCTTTTTGATTCTCTCCATATCCTTTAATACGGTTTCAACTACAATCTCTTCTCCTTTTGTCAGCAAGCCGATTTCCTCCATCAACTGGATGACAAGCGGCGGATAAATCATGCCGTAAACCGGGTGTTCCCACCTGAGAAGTGCCTCTGCACCGATACAGCGGTTCTTGTCGTTGTACTGCGGCTGATAGTACATATTTGGCTGTGCCTTCTCGATTCTCTGCTCCAAGTCATCACCGAGCAGTTTTGCCACTGTTCCGGCGTCACCGCCCAATTCGAGAAGTTTTACCGGGATTCTGGACTCCTCACTCTCTTGGAGAATCCGAACCAGTTTTTTCACTTTTTTCTCGCTGTCCTTCTCACTCTGCCTTCCCATGATGGCGATAAACGGCTTGTAAATCAGCATACCAAGGCAGAAGTTAACTCCCTGCAAGACTGCGCCCGCCACAGAGCCGGTGGCATAATAGCCGCCCAGTATAATCGGCGTCGTCCACTCCACCGTCCGGTACACCACCGGAACAAGTCCTGTCTTCATGGCAATCGTACTTGTCACAAGGCAGACAAGCGGGGTTAAGAAAAACGGTATAAAAAGAACCGGATTGTATACAATCGGCACACCGAAAACAATGAGTTCATTCATGTTGAACAATCCCGGTACTGCTGCCACTTTCGCCAGCCGCCGCATACTTCTCCGTCTCTCAAATATCAAAATCGCACCGATAAGGCAAAGCGTACTGCCACAGCCTCCCATAAGGATAAACACGTCAAAGAAGGATTTACTGAATATCTCCGTCGGTACATTTCCTGCTGCCATGGCACTCGCATTGATGTCCAGTGCCGGCTCAAAAACATTTCTCCCCACGACATCCAGCACATTGCCGCCATGAACACCGAAAAACCAGAGAAAATGAACCATAAACACATACAAAACGGCAGAACCGAAGTTCCGGTCCATCCGTCCGAACAAGGCAGTAATCAAATCCGTATATGCCTCTTGTACACTGTCGACGCCAAAAATCATGTGCAGCAACAGATTAAACAGCGCTGCCACAACTGCCACAAACAGAATCGGCATAATATAGCAAATCATATTGTAGTAGGTGTCGTCTACGCCTTCGGTGTAAAAATGAATATCAATCTGTACTTTTTTCTGCACCCAGCAGTAGAGTTTGGAGGAAATCAGTGCGCACAAAACCGCCGTAAACATTCCCGACACTCCTAATGCTGAGGAAAAATCAGCTCCCTCTTTAAAGAGACCGCTGGAAATGCAAAAAGCAAGAAATGACGCAAAGACAGGTCCGAGGTAATTCCTCTCCTTGTGTTTGACTTTGCTCAGATAACTGACCGTAAGGCTCATGAGCATATAGACAGACAGCACACCGAAGGTAGCCTGATAAATAAAAGCAAGGAACGTATCAATTGCCCCTCCGGCAAAGGTCTGTATGAAATTCAGATAGGATTTCAGCGGAAAAGAACGCAGAACCAAAGCAATGGCTCCAATCATAATGACCGGAACGACCATGAGCAGTCCTTCTCTGATTGCCTTTAATAATTGAATTTCGTTTGCATATTGATAGCCGCAGTATAATGCGTCTCTCAACCGGTTCTGTTTCTTTTCCATAGCTATCCCCTGATTTCTTTTATTTTTATCCCTTTATTTTTTACAGTGCCATCGAATCTACGGCTGCACGCTCGATTGGAAGTCCTGCTTTATAAATCTTGATAAATTCATCAAAGCCTTTTACACCCTCCGGATTCGGAGCCAGTGAAGTTCCCTCCTGCCCGGCAAAGACTTTGTTATTCAGGTAATCACCGAGGCTCTCTCCCTCTTCCTTCTGAATCATGAAGGAGGCAAGTACAGCGATTCCCCAAGCACCGCCTTCTCCTGCTGTTTCCATAACGGAAATCGGAGAATTCATAGCGTCTGCCAAAATCTGCTGTCCAACGCCCTTTGTTTTGAACAAACCGCCATGACCGAGAAGTTTGTCAACCTTTACGCCCTCCTCCTTCAGAAGAATGTCGTTACCGATTTTCAAGGTTGCCAGTGCGGAGTAAAGATTTACTCTCATGAAGTTTGCCAGATTAAACTTGCTGTTTGGCGTGCGGACGAACATTGGACGTCCCTCCTCCATTCCGGTAATGTTCTCGCCGGAGATGTAGTTATAAGCAATGAGATTGCCGCCGTCAGCGTCGCCCTCCATTGCCTTGTTGTAAAGGGTTCCAAACAATTTATTCATATCAACGTCAACACCAAATGCTTCGGCAAATTCTTTGAAAATATTTACCCATGCATTCAAGTCAGACGTACAGTTGTTACAGTGAACCATGGCAACCGGAGCACCTGTCGGTGTTGTAACGAGGTCAAGTTCAGGATATACTTTGGAAAGGTCTTTTTCTAATACAACCATGGAGAATACGCTCGTTCCGGCTGATACATTTCCGGTTCTCACATCGACACTATTTGTCGCTACCATTCCGGTTCCTGCGTCTCCCTCCGGCGGACACATCGGCGCACCCGGCTGAAGGGTTCCGGTTGGATCAAGAAGGGCTGCTCCCTCTGCTGTCAATGTTCCGGCATTCTCTCCGGCATTCAGTACAGCCGGGAAGATGTCAAGGAGTTTCCATGAAAATCCCTTGTCTGCTACCAGCTCGTCAAACTGTTCTACCATTTTCTGATTATATGTACCTGTAGTGCTGTCAATCGGGAACATACCGGACGCCTCACCGACACCGAGAACTTTTTCACCGCTGAGTTTCCAATGGATATAGCCGGCAAGTGTTGTCTGGAACTGAATGTCTTTTACGTGGTCTTCTCCGTTCAGAATCGCCTGATACAGATGGGCGATACTCCATCTCTGTGGAATGTTAAAGTTAAACAGCTTGGTCAGTTTTTCCGCTGCCTCCTCGGTGATGGCATTTCTCCATGTACGGAATGGCACGAGAATTTCATCATCCCCGCCAAATGCCATATAACCATGCATCATGGCACTAAAGCCGACAGCTCCCAGCTTTGTCACCTTCACGCCATACTGTTTCTGAACGTCCTCTGCCATCTCTTTATATGCGTCCTGCAAGCCTGCCCAAATCATGTCAATACTGTACGTCCACACACCGTCTACCAACTGGTTTTCCCACTCGTGGCTCCCCGATGCCACCGGCTTGTTCTGGTCGTCTACCAGCACTGCCTTAATACGGGTAGAACCAAACTCGATACCTAAGACCGCTTTTCCACTCTCAATCACATTTTTTACATCACTCATTTTCAAGTTCCTCCTAGAAATTATTTTTTGCAAAGCGCCATGAATCCTGACACATTCTTTTCAAATCAAATTCAGCCTCCCAGCCAAGCTCCTCTTTCGCCTTTTTCGGGTCGGCATAGCAGATGGCAATATCTCCTGCCCGGCGTGGTTTAATGGAATAAGGAATCTTCACCCCATTTGCGTCCTCAAAGGCTTTCACAATGTCGAGAACGCTGTAGCCGTTTCCGGTGCCGAGATTGTAAATGTTGACACCATTGGAAGACGTTACCTTTTCAACTGCATTGACATGACCTTTCGCCAAATCGACTACATGAATATAATCACGCACTCCGGTACCGTCCGGCGTATCGTAGTCGTTACCAAACACGCCAAGCTCCGGCAGTTTGCCGACAGCAACCTGCATAATGTACGGCATTAAATTGTTCGGAATACCGTTCGGACTCTCCCCAAGCAGACCGCTTTCGTGAGCGCCTATCGGGTTAAAGTAGCGTAAAAGGACAACGCTCCACTCCTCATCCGGCACACAAAAATCCGATAAAATCCCCTCTAACATTAACTTCGTGCTGCCGTAAGGATTCGTGGTGCTTAATGGAAAATCCTCGGTAATCGGCACCGTCTTTGGTGAACCATATACGGTAGCAGAAGAACTAAAGATAATTTTCTTACATCCATACTCGTTCATCAGCTCGCAAAGGTTCAGTGTTCCGGCAATATTGTTCTGGTAATACAAAAGCGGTTTTGCCACCGATTCACCTACCGCCTTCAATCCGGCAAAATGAATCACCGCATCAAATTTGTTTTCCTCAAAAACCGGACGCATGCTCTCCTTGTCAAGCATATCTGCTTTATAAAATTTTATGCTCTTTCCTGTAATATCTTGAATTTTATCTACAACATCAATTTTGGAGTTATAAAGATTGTCAAAGACAACGACTTCATACCCCTTCTGCAACAATTCAACACAAGTGTGGGAACCAATATATCCGGTTCCGCCAGTCACTAATATTTTCACGTGTCTTCTCCTTTCGCTGTTCTCCCATGGGTGTTCTCCCATGGGTACTCTCCCGTGGGTATTTCTCCCATGAAATAAGTACAACGATTTCGAACAATCCGACTTTCTTCATCGCTGTACTTATTCATAATAACACACCCGCTATTTTTTTTCTATTCTTTTTCTATTCTTTTTTTATTTTTTAATCTTCACTGATTTTTTCCCACTCCACTTAGAGTAATAGTTCTTTCCGCTTATCTTTTTATAAGCACGAATCCGCACATAGTAGCGTTTTCCCTTTTTTAACTTCTTAAGAACCTTCTTTGTAGCAGTTCCTTTTTTCACTGTAATCTTTTTTGCTTTTTTGAAATTTTTCTTTAAGCTGTACTGAATTACGTAACCGGAGGCGCCGGATACTTTTTTCCACTTAACGGTCAGTTTCTCTTTTGACGTATTTTTTACGGACTTTAATTTTGGTACGGCAGGAAGTGTAACCTTGCTCGCTTTGGCAACGTTCGTACTGTCCGTTTCCGTTGTCTTTGTTTCCGTTTTCGTTTCGCTCTTTGTCTCTGATGTTTCTTTTTTCGTTCCCTTTGCCACGACAATGTACGACAAATCGCTTACGGTAACTTGTCGGAGATTATCGATGGCAGCAGCGGTCAATTCTGTCAACACTCCGGTTGATGAGGAATAGGAGTACAGTTTTGCGTCCTTCATGTCTTCCGATACCGGAACATACAACTGATAGCTTGAGTTCGGTGTCTTTGTATTGCTCATGCGGTACATCACTATGCTGCCGTCAATCTGGTCTGCTGCCTTCTTATAATCCGAGTTTGAGGAGGTCAATTCCGTCACTGTAAGGGACGGTCCGGTACCACCACCCCAGCCAAAGGATGCGGCATAAGTTGCCACAGCAAATATTCCGGTGCTTTCATCTACTACCGTCAAGTTACCTCCGGTGGACGGGGTTCCCGCTTGTCCATTTCCGACTGCACCCAAATCACAGCCGTATCCGGTCACTGTAGAACTGATGTTATGAGTTTGCAGCCAGACACCTACGGCGCGTCGGGCAATGATTTTCTTCAGATTAGGAACACCTTGAATCAAAGCGTTTGGCTGGCTCAACGTAGTACCGTTAAAAAGATATGTCACATTGCTTGCCAGTGTAATTCTTGCCGCCTCCTGCACTTTCGGATACAGCGTATCTATCGTGGCAGAGAACCGCCCTGCCTCATATGTTTTGTTATCTGAGGTCGTACCTCCCAATGCAGAAATTTTAGCACAGTCCTCCATGTACTGGCGATATTTTTTCAGCAGAGAAGTGTTCTGGTATATAACGTTAAACAGCGGATACTCTTTATAAATAGCCGCAGTGGTTTTCCCTCTCTCGACATCGGTTGTATACATCTTATCCAGATTCAGATTTGCTACCTCTTCCGCCGTATTTGGTGCTGTATAACAGCCCCATCCCAAATCGTAATCCCATGGGAGCAGCATGGATTTTCCGCTTTCATCCACATACAAGCCAAAATTCTGCTGGTTTACGAACATATTATCCATCTGTACAATATAGCTGTGAGTGGCGAAATACCGCAGTGTTTCATCCACATCTACAATCTGCTCTAAAAGATTCAAATATTCCTGACTGTTAACATCGATTGTCTTCCCACTGAAATCCTTTCCCTCACTGAGAAGGGTGAGTTTCTCCTGCCATGTCAGTACGACAGGCAGTGTCTCGGCAACATCCTGCAAGGTATCTGAATCCTTTTCCCAGAGTGCACTGCTGGCATTTTCAAAGGTTTCGCTGGCACTATAAGTTCCGTCTTCTCCCTTTACCAAAGCACCCTTAGCAATCAAGGAATCCAGTGTAAATACACCATCTGAATTTTTATAGCTGTTATTGGCGGCAGCATACTGCATATTCGAGCCTTCAGGTTTTGTCAGATAATCACTGACCGATTCCCCGGTGTACTGTTTCAGAATGGAGCTGTCCATCGACTCCACCATAAAGTAGACACCGTAGTATTCATCATTGATGTACAATTTTGCCAAGCCGTATTGAGGAGTCGGTACTCCCATCTCGGTCATAAGCCGCAGGGCGTTGTATTCCTTCATCATGGTCTTGTCGAACAAGAAATTATTAAAGCTAATCTTACTGCATCCGAAAAAATTCTGCTTATCACCATAATCTTTTTTCTTGATGTATTTTCCGAAATTTACAGTAAAGGAAAAGCGGTCACTGGTTGTTTTTTCATAGGTATTCGTCAGCGTATAGTTTCCCTTCGTTTTCAGTCCGGCATAACCCACCGTCTGGTCACCAATCGTAACACTCTCTGTCATAACATATGGCTTTTGGTCTGCATTCTGCAAAAGATAGTTCAGATTATTCTCCGGCACTTCGATTTTTACTGTCTGCAAATCTTCTTTCAAAAAATACTGGTCATACAGTCCGTCCTTTGCCTTGCCCTGCGTATCCTGATTAATCGTATAGTCCTTAGGCGGCGTGTTATTAAGCTCATCCTCCGTAATCAGCTTCGTCCTGTCTGTACCATGGTTTGTTACCGTTGCTGCCTGAGATGTCCCCATTGGCACCGCTGTAGTCACTGTCGTAACCAGCAGTGCGGAAATCACCGTCATGCAAATCAATTTTCTTGCTCGTTTCATACAAATACCCTCCTGTGCTTAAATTATTTTGTCCATTATTTTGACGTCGGGGACAAAAGATATTTTACCCCGAACATTTGTCACAAATTACTGCGTTACTCAGCTTACATGGCCCGTCACCGATTTCCACGACATAAAAATCTGCCGTCAATCCGGTTTTCTCTGTGTATTCCTTACCCACATTTTTCTTGAATCCGTCAATGGCTTCGTCTTTTATAAGGGTGACGGTACAGCCGCCAAATCCCGCCCCGGTAATGCGGGAGCCAAGCACACCTTTCTGTTTCCACGCCGCCTCCGCAAGAACATCCATCTCCGATCCCGTCACCTCGTAGTCCTCCGAGAGCGATTTATGGGACTGATTCATAAGCTGTCCGAATGTCGCCAAATCGTCTTTTTGCAGTGCCTCTGTCGCCTGAATGGTTCTCTGGTTTTCGTACACAGCGTGTTTTGCCCGCTTTCTTCTGACTTCATCCTGAATCGCACTTTGGTACAAGTCAAAAATGTCCCCGGTCAGCTCACCAAGGCTGTTAATACCGATAACCTGCTGCAATTCGATCAGTGCTGTCTCGCATTCCTCCCGGCGTTGATTATACTGGGAATCCGCCAGCCCTCTTTTTTTATTGCTGCACGTTATGACCAGTTTCATCCCATCCAGCTTAACCGGGATGTACCGGTAAGAAAGGTCTGCCGTATCGAGAAAAATGGCGTGCCCTTTCTTTCCCATCGCCACTGCGAACTGGTCCATAATGCCACAGTTGACACCATTAAAATGATTTTCTGAATACTGCCCAATCAGTGCCAGCTCCTTATTGGAAATGTCAAATCCGTAAAAATCGCTCAAGATAAATCCGGTCAGCACCTCCACCGAGGCAGACGAGGACAAGCCGGAGCCGTTCGGAATCGTTCCGTAAAGCATGAAATCCATACCGTCCGGTATGCTCATGCCCCTCTCGTTAAACGCCCACATCACGCCCTTCGGATAGTTTGTCCAACCCGCTATTTCCTGCGGCTTTAACTCCTCCAGTGAGGATTCGATAACTCCCTTTTCCTCAAAGTTCAAGGAGTAGAACCGGAGTTTTCTGTCCTTGCGTTTTCTCGCCACTCCATACGTCCCTATCGTCAACGCACATGGAAATACGTGTCCCCCATTGTAATCGGTATGCTCCCCAATGAGATTCACTCTTCCCGGAGCAAAGAAAACCTCCGCGCCCTCAGAGCCGCCGAAAATTTCCGCAAACTTGTCCAGCAATTGCTGTTTTTCCACAGTACCATACCTCCCCATTTTCTGTGCACATTTTTTCACACAATATAAACATTTCTGCGTTCATTATATTTAAAAAAAGGTGCGACCATGCGCACCTTAATGATTTTCTATTGCTCTGCTTTTTCCACTTCTACAATAGCGCCTTTTTGCATTGGGATACGGCAGTTTTTATTACTACCAAACTCGACGATGACAATATCTTCTGTCATGTCGATTACCACACCGTAAAAACCGCTTGTAGTCAAAATGCTATCTCCTACAGCAACACCATTGATTAATGCCTGATGTTCTTTTTCCTTTTTCTTCTGCGGGCGAATCGCAATCAGATAAAAAGCTCCGATAATAACAACGTAAAGTATAATAATTGACAAAGTTGAACTCATGTGTTACCTCCTAAAAATGATTAATTCCCACCGGACGCCATCCGTTCCAGCTTTTGTTTTTTGTACTCCGAAAAGTTTCCTTCTTCGATTGCTTTTCGAATTTCCTCCATCATTGTATTATAAAAATATAAATTATGCAAGACTAATAATCGAAGTCCCAGCATTTCTTTTGCTTTTAAAAGATGTCGGATATAGGCTCTGCTGTAGTGCTGACACGCCGGGCACTGACATCCCTCCTCAATCGGACGCTCATCTAATTCGTATTTGGCATTTTTCAGGTTCAATTTTCCAAAATTCGTGTAGGCGTGTCCATGACGGCCGTTCCGGGCAGGGTATACGCAGTCAAAGAAGTCCACCCCCCGCTCAACTGCCTCTAAAATATTTGCAGGCGTTCCCACTCCCATGAGGTAAACCGGCTTGTCTTGTGGAAGATAAGGTACGGTCACATCCAGAATATGATACATTTCTTCATGGCTCTCGCCCACTGCCAGCCCGCCCAAGGCGTATCCGTCCAAATCCATCTCTCGGATTTTCTTGGCGTGTTCTATGCGGATATCCTCATAGACGCCGCCCTGATTGATGCCAAAAAGCATTTGCTGTTTATTGATGGTATCGGGCAGGGCATTTAGCCGATTCATCTCCCGCTTGCACCGTTCCAGCCATCTGGTTGTCCGGTCAACGGAGTTCTGCATATACTCTCTCGTGGCAGGATGGGGAGCGCACTCGTCAAATGCCATCGCTATCGTCGACGCCAGATTTGACTGAATCTGCATACTCTCCTCCGGTCCCATAAAAATCTTTCTTCCGTCTACATGAGAGTTAAAGTATACGCCCTCTTCTTTTATCTTTCTCAATCCGGCGAGAGAAAATACTTGAAATCCACCGGAGTCCGTCAGAATCGGGCGGTCCCAGTTCATGAACTTGTGAAGGCCACCGAGCTGGCGTATGACCTTATCTCCCGGTCTGACGTGCAAATGATAGGTATTGGACAATTCCACCTGTGCTTTGATATCCTTCAAGTCCATGGAGGACACCGCGCCCTTAATCGCCGCTGCGGTTCCCACATTCATGAACACCGGAGTTTCAATCACGCCATGAGGTGTCGTAAAACGTCCTCTTTTTGCGTTGCCTTCTTTTTTCAATAATTCGTACATATTTTCTCCTCTTTCGGCGGATTTTACTGAATCCGTCAGCTTATTTTACTTGTCTTAAATGCCGTAATCCGGTCAAGAGGTGCCTCGCACTCGGAAAGTACACAGGACTCATAGATAACGTAAGTATACGAGCCGCTGATGGCAATCCCCTCATTCATCGGTGGAATTTTTACAACTTTTTTCCGCTTATTTTTCTTAATCGTCGTTTTGGATAAATCCCATGTCGGCTTGTAAGTGTCTAACTGGGACATGAAACCGGAACGTCCTGCTTTCGTCTGACAGGAACGGGAAACAATCATTTTTCCGCCGGATGTAAATGTCACTCCCTGAGTCCGGCTCGGCATGAGAATCCGATTTGTCCTGGTTAAGGACGGAACGCCGTTTTTGTCATTTATCGTGTAACCGTACATATATTTTTTCTGCGTCTCGCTGTAAGCACCTGCCCAGAGTTTTCCTTTGTAATAGGAAAGATAGGACGCCGTTTCCGGCGTAGCACAGACGGAGGCAAACTGGTACAATTCCACATATGCCGCCCCGGAGTCCACCGCCTCGGTCACAACACGGTAAGGAAAACATTCTACCTTTTTCCCATGGGCAATCCAAATGTTTGTTCCATCATAGGCGATTCCACCCAAATGTCCGGTATGGGGCATTACAATGGTAGTTAGATATTTCCCTGTCGACTTATCCATAATATATATAACAGATTCCTGTGCTTTTGTATAGTCATAAGCGGAAACAAGGAGATATTTTTCTGTAAATGTAATGCCCTGCGGCACCATTCGTGTAGCGGTGAACCCTGCCACATTTGTAGAAATCATTCCCGGTATAATGTATGATTTCTTATAAGAAAGCACTTTGCGAAACTCTTTGTATTTTTTGTAAGCTGCTGATTTTTTTAATTTTGCTTTTGTCTTATAAAGTTTTGCTTTGGTGCTGGTCGCTTTCGCTTTTTTTGTGGTGGCTGAGGAAACCGCCGACACCGAAGTCATCTCAATGCCGGATACGGTTCGCACCGCCTCTACTTTTACATAATATTTTTTCTTATTTTTCAATCCGTCAACTGCCGCAATCTTGTAGCCGTCTCCGGTGATGGTTGCCATCAGGGTAAAGCCGGATGAGGAATTGGTGGAGACGTAAATGCGGAAGGTGTCAGCACCACTTCCTTTTTTCCAGTAAACCTTCACACGCTTATCTCCACCCTTCAACTTAGTAATGGATGGAATCGACGGAGCAGTACCATACAATACGGCATCAGACCCATCTCCCATATTATCCTCTGTAGCCGCATAAGCATACACAATAAAATAATAATCTTTTCCGGCTTTAAGGTTCTGCACCTGATAGGTAAGCTCTGTCGTATACCCGGACAGCACATAAGAAGTGTTTGTGCTGTCTGTCCGACGGTAATAAATCGCATACCCGGTGGCACCTTTTGCCGCCTCCCACTGCAAGGTAACCTTTGTTTTGACATTTTTAATCGATTTCACCCCGGTTACTTTATCCGGTTTGGGAGCAATGGCGATAACCTCAGAATATTCACCCAGTATCTCATTCGATACCGCCTGAACGCATACGTAAATCACTTTCCCCTGCACCATATTGGTAAAGGTGTATTCAGTGCCGGTGGTAGAGCCTGCCTTTGTATAAATTCCATTTACGGATGTACTTGTATAAATGTTATAACTTTTCGATTCTTCTAAGGAATCCCACGTAATCGTCACAGAATCGGCTGTGCTTGTCTTTCTCTTTACGTTCGATACCGCCCGCGGCACAACGCTTAAAGTGAAGGTGGTCTGGACACCCTGATAGCTTACGGTGACAACCTGCGCCCCAATCCGGGATGTGTCCACTAAGGAAATCCAGTCCGGTGAGACGGTTGCACTCGTTCCGTCGCTGTAGGACACCAACACCGTTACCCCGGAGGTGTCATAGGTGCTGCCATAGGCAGTCTCGGTGTTCGCATTTGTCACTTGTATGCTGACTATTTTTCTTTCCGGCGTCGGTGTCACAGTCGCCGCGGGAGAAACAGTCGGTGTTCCCGACGGCTGTTCCGATGACGTTGGGTTCCCCGATGCCGAAGGCTCCGTCGAAACCGGATTTTGCGACGACGGACTTGATGGCGAAGGGCTTGGCGATGAAGTGCTTAGTTTCGCAGAACTCGACGCTGCTTTCACCGTTGTCCCTGCAAATACTCCGAAAAATAAAAATAGAAGGATGACAGAAATCATGTGTTTTCTCATATTCATTTATCTCCTGTTCATGTTGATTCTTGGTTATACTGTTGCGTTACTATACTACTATAATGATATTGGGGGCAAAAAGCGTTTTCCCCCCATATGATACTGCAATGGTCACTTTACTGGATTATTTTGTCATAAGGATGGCACAGCCGCTTTTTGCCGATTATTATTCAAGGCACCGCCCATTTGCAAAGCCGAGTGCTTTACGCACTCTTTCTCGCTGTACAAAATTTCAAAGCAAATATTACTTGACAAAGAGATTAAAAAAATGTATGATAGTCGAGTGAGTGTTAAACACCACAAGATGAAGGGGCATAG
>CAZFHT010000004.1:0-34356 GCA_964518785.1 uncultured Eubacterium sp. | reverse complement strand
AGCAGTCCAGCATACTCATATTCAGTGTTTTTCCAAAACGACGGGGGCGGGCAATCAGCGTAACATCATCGCCGCTTTCCCACCATTCTTTGATGAAATTTGTTTTGTCCACGTAAAAACAATTATTCCTTCTTATTTTTTCAAAATCCTGTATCCCAATGGCTACTGTTCTTCCCATACTCAAAACCTTCCTTCCCCAAAATCACTCTCATTACATAAATATTTTTATTAACTTTTCAAAATAACCGTCCCTGCCAATTCTTTCTACAGTATATAGTATATCACAGAAAAAAGCAAGCCGCAGAGTTAACTCTGCGGCCTGCGTACAATCCATCAATTTGAAATCGTTCTCTTACGAGAATTATTTCATGCTCTTGTAAAGTTTAGCAACCTGCTTATCAGTCAAAGCTTTGTTCCAGAACTGTACATCATCGAAGTATCCTTTGAATGGAGTATCCCAAGCATTGATACCAAGGAAGAATGAGTTACTGTTGCTCATTGTACCTTTTGCTACAGTACCATTACCAAACAGTTTACCATTGATGTAAGTCCAAGCATGGTAAGATTTAACGTATCCGTCTTCTCCTGCTGTACCATACTCACAAGTGTCACTCGTATCTACAACAAGTGTTACATATGTCCATTTGTTAGCTGAAAGTGCCATAGCGCTCTTGTCATCGCCATCGCCTGCCCATGTTCCATCTTCTGTCTGATATGCGAACCATGGGAACTGGTCTGCTGCTGCATTGTGAGACCAGATTGCCGGACTGGAATAACCGTTCAACCAGCTATCACCTGTCTTTGTGATGGAAATCCATTTTGTCTTGCTCGTGTCTACAATATCAGATCCGGTGAAGAATACTGACATATAAGAGGAAACACTGCTAGACGGCTTAACCCAGAAAGAAACGGTCCATGATTTAGAACCAAGTTTAATTCCTTTAAGCTGTGCACCATAAGAAGAAGATCTGTCAAGGTAAAGAGCTTTACCATGTTTACCCTTTACATATTTCAGTTTAATCTTCTTAGCCTGAGATGCCTGTGGAAGAACACCTGTGTCTGTGTTTCCAGCTGTCATGCTGCTTGTATCACCCTTACGAGCAACAGCAACTACTTTACTGCTCTTTTTGTTCATGTTAAAGGTATATTTAGCCTTTGGTACCTTTGTTGCTGCGGATGCGTCAGCGGCACTAACTAAAGTGCTGGCAACTAAAGCTGCTGCCATAGCTCCACATAAAACTTTTTTCATCATTTTTGAATTCCTCCTTTTATGATTTCATTGATGATTTGTAAGTGTAATTTTATCATTTTAAAATTCTTTTGTCAATACTGTCAAAGGAATTTGTGAACAAAACGTGAATTTAGTGCATTTTTGCCATATTTAAGACAATTTTATGCCAAATTCACGCTTTATCCTCCCAATTATTTACAATTACTTTATTTTAACTTTAACGGTTTTATATTTGCCGTAAACACGTTTTCCGTTCAGTTTTGTATAGGAACGGACATGGAAATAATAAGTTTTTCCTGCCTTAAATTCATTTTCTTCATCATCATAGGTGGTTTTCAGTTTCTTTGTACTGGTGAGAAGTGTGTGTTTGGATTTCTTCTTGCCATAAGAAATCTGATAACCGATGGCACCGGAATCTTTTTTCCATGAAATTTTGATTTTTTTCTTTTTCTTCTTTCCGGTAACTTTTACGGTAACTTTTTTGGTGCCGTTCAGTTTTTTCACAATCTTTACAGGCACCGTCGTGGTCTTGCTGACGCCTCCCTCTTTATAAGTAATTTTGAGGGTTTTGGTTCCGGCTTTTTTTGTGCTGATTTTAGCAGCGTTTGATGTGAATTTGCTAATCTTCTTTGTTTTTCCATTTGCATAGAAAGCAGTTACTTTTATATTTTTTGTGCTAACTTTCTTTCCTTGGAAAAATTCATTTGCCGTAAGGACAGCACCGATGGAACGAAGTGAACTGTCGGAACTGTCTACACCGGTATAAAAGGTAGCTGCTACTTTGTCACTTCCTTTTGTCAGTGCAAGCGTACCATTTACAATAGTGAGGAAATATCCCGGCTGGGATACGCTCTCAAAGGACACGCCTTTGCTGTCTGACAAGCCCTGAACCGAACGGAACGTCTGCTTTTTCGCAGTATCCGCTGAACCGTCAGAATCCTGTGCGAGCGTAACTGTCTTGTCTGCGTTTGCGGTCAGGTAAAGTCCCTGCTTATTTTCTGACTGGATGGAAACATAAGCACCTTTTGTCGTATCTGCTTTTCCTGCCACAAATACCCACTGGCTGTCAGCGGTTTCCTTGCCGATTCCGGCGCCTACTTTTACTTTTGTGTACGGATAACTGGAATCACCACTGGAATTTACATAGTTTTCGTGGGATAACAGAGCACCGGAGTTCGTGTACAGCACTTGTGTTGTTCCATAAAGACCGGCTGCAGACTCGGACATTTTCTGCACACTTCCGTCACTGTTAAATTTCAGTTCTACAACGTTTGCCACGCGGCGGAAACCGCTTCCTCCCGGAAGAGAACCATTGTGGTAAACAAAATAGGTTTTTCCCTTGAAATCAAAAACTGCCATATGGTTTGTATTGGAGGTTGCTGTCGGCTCCATAATGACGCCGCCATCGGTCCATTTGCCACTCATCAAATCGTCAGTGGTAGCATATGCCATCTGCTCTCTCCAGCCGTAAGCATAGAAAAGATAATATTTTCCATAATAATTGCCGTTTGCGTCCTGACGACGGTAAAGCCATGGTGCCTCGGTATAGCTGGACGGTGTCGTTTTCTCAATGATGTCTGCACTTGCAGTAGAGGTGCCGCTTGTAATCTTGCCGTCTCCGTTCTGGTCTTTTACGGATGTCATGTCTTCATTCAGCTCGCAAACGTAGAATTTTCCGTTACCCCATGCCAGATAGCGGTGTTCTACTCCTTTGTCATCTTTCTCAATCCAAGCAGTCGGGTCGATATCGTTCCAGTTGCTTGTCTGCGGGTCGGTGACAGAACCTTTTACGAGTGGTTCTCCCAAATCTTTAAATCCTCCGGTCGGGCTGTCGGAAACTGCCACGCCGATACACTGTTTGTCATTGTCAATCGCTGTCTTTGCCCATGTACAATAATACATATAGTATTTGCCATTGTACTTCATTACCTGAGCTGCCCATGCGGACGTGCTTGTGCTTGCCCACGTGATGGTAGACATGTCAGCTTTCATTGCCACCCCTTCATACTTCCAGTTCTTCATGTCCTTTGTGGAATAGCAAAGGTACTCGGTAATCACGTATTCCTCTTTGGTGGCTACGTCATGTCCCACATAGAGATATACCGTATCACCATCCACTAATACGGACGGATCCCCTCCGTAAGCGGTATTTCCGTCGGCATCAAATCCGGCGATTGGGTTAGTAGAAGTGCTTTTCTCAAGTTCTACTTCTGTTGTTGCGGTTGCCGCTTTTACTGTGGCTGTCGTGCCATCGGTACCAATGCTCACCGCAGGTACTGTCAGACTTAATGCCAGCAGTACAGCTACAATTTTTTTCTTTAACATTGCTGTTCTCCTTTCTTCTGTTCGAAATAAATTGTTTTATGCCTAACTGACTTGGAAAGTGGCTGCATCCGCATCACTTCCGTCTGTCAGGTAAAGCCCGTCGTCTTTTACAGTGACATACATTCCCGGCTGGGATACGCTTTCCAGTGAAACACCTTTTTTGTCTCCCAATCCCGTCACTGCACGAAATGTCTGCTTTTTCGCTGTTTCCTCCGTTCCGTCAGCGTCTTGTGCCAGCGTTACGGTTTGATCATCATTTGCCGTCCAGTAAAGTCCCGGCTTGTCCTCTGACTGGATGGACGCATAAGCGTCCTTTGTCTTATCTGCCTTTCCGGCGGTAATCACCCACTGGCTGTCCTCTGCCACCTGACTGAGTCCGGCACCGATTTTGATATCGGAATAAGGATAGGAGCTGTCACCGGATGAGTTTTTGTAGTAAGGATGAGACAAAGCCTCTCCTTTCATTGTCTGAATGGCAGATGTCGTTCCATTCAACCCGGACGCCGTCTCCAGCATTGGCTCTACGCTGCCATCGTCATTGAATTTCAGCTCGGTAATACAAGCGGACCTGCGATAGCCGTTTCCTGCCGGAAGTGAGCCGTTGTGGTAAACAAAATAAGTCTTCCCCTTGAAATCAAAAACTGCCATGTGATTTGTATTGGAAGTCGCTGTCGGCTCCATAACGACTCTGCCGAATTTCCATGTGCCTTTCATCAAATCGCTCGTAGTAGCATACGCCATCTGCTCACGCCACCCAAAGGCATAAAACAAATAATAATCTCCATAGTAGTTACCGTCAGCGTCCTGTCTCCGGTAGAGCCAAGGTGCCTCGGTATAAGAACTGAGTCCGGTCTGGTTATTGACGATATCAGCATTGTCACTCACGCCGCCGTATGTAATTTTTCCGTCTCCGTTCCGGTCTTTTACGGATATCATGTCCTCATTCAGTTCACAAATGTAATAACGGCTGTTTCCCCACGCCAGATAGCGGTGTTCTTCACCACTGTCGTCTTTTTCCACCCAGACAGTAGGGTCAATGTCATTCCAATTGCTTGTCTGCGGGTCGGTCAGCGTTCCCGGCACAAGGGGTTCCCCTATGTCCTCAAACTTCCCGGTCGGGCTGTCGGAAACTGCCACACCGATTGACTGCTTTCCCGCCGAGGTTCTGTCCCATGTACAATAATATAAATAATATTTGTCACCGTATCTCACCACCTGACTTGCCCATGCTGTCGTGGATGAGGACGCCCATTTTACATTTACTTTGTCAACGGACATAACAGAGCCTTCGGATTTCCAGTTCACCATATCGGTGGTGGAATAACATAAATATTCCCGAATGGTGTATACCGCATTTTTCACCTCTTGGTCTGTAGACGTATCATGTCCGGTATAGAGATAAACCGTATCACCGTCTACCAGCACCGAAGGATCTCCCCCATATATGTAATCTCCGGTATCACTGTCTCCGGCGATAGGATTGACACTGGTACTTTTTGGCAGTGCCGCCTCTCCCTCTTCTAAATTGTTTGGCGTCGGCTCTGCCTCAGCCTCCTTCTGACCACCGGAACATCCCGTCAAACCCAGTGATGTCACAGTCAGTGCCGTGACCAAAATACCACCCCATATTTTCTTCGCTACCTGCTTCCTTATCATGTTCCCTCTCCTTGCATTTTTTTATATAGACCTAACACTGCCAAACGCCCTCTTTTTGACACACTAAACCTTTTGACTTTCACACTATATTGAATTATAATAAAATCCAATAAAATATGCAATATGATTGGAGGTAAAATCATGAAAAAAAAGTTTAAGCAGTTAGCAGCATCTGTACTTGCTGTTACACTGGCCGTATCCTCCCTGACGGCACCGGGAACCGCTATTTCTTCGCAGGCAGTCACCACAAAGTACCCGGCTCGTGTTTCCGTTCACGACCCTTCTGTCGCTGTATCAAAAGAAGGTACTTACTACGTGTTCGGTTCTCACATTGAGGCTGCCAAGTCAACCGACCTTATTGATTGGTCTACATTTACAAACGGATACGCAACAACAAACAATCAGCTCTTTGGAAATCTTTCAGACAACCTGAAGGAATCTTTCAAATGGGCAGGAGAAAATGACGTGGATTCAGCCGGAGGGTTCAGTGTTTGGGCGCCGGATGTATTCTGGAATGAAAACTATGTAAATGCTGATGGCAGCAAGGGTGCTTATCTGATGTATTACTGCACCACTTCCACAGCAGTTCGTTCTGTCATTGGCTTTGCCACCTCTCAGAACATTGAAGGACCTTATGTATTTGCAAAGAACATTGTTTACTCCGGATTCACGAAAGAAACCGCTTATGATTCAAACAGTAAAATTGACAAAAAGTATACAAATACAAATATTGATGAACTTATCGCTGACGGAAAGTTGGACGGATTAAATGATTCATGGTTCAAAGGTGATACCGCCTATGACAGCAGTTATGCTCCAAATGCTCTGGATCCTACGGTATTTGAGGACAAGGATGGCAAGCTGTGGATGACCTATGGTTCTTGGTCCGGCGGTATCTTTGTTCTGGAAATCGACCCGGCAACGGGCGAGGCGAAGTATCCGGGCAAGAACAGCACGACAGCAGACGGTCTTGTTGTGGACAAGTACTTTGGTACTCACATTGCCGGAGGTTACGGAAAATCAGGCGAAGGTCCTTATGTAGTATATGACAAGGAAAGTGATTATTACTATCTGTATGTATCTTACGAAGGGCTTGCCTCTACCGGCGGTTATAATATGCGGCTGTTCCGTTCAAAAAGTCCGGATGGTCCGTATACCGACGCAGCAGGAAACAACGCTGTGATTTCTTCTGCCGGAACAAACCACTCAAACATCGGTATTAAGGTAATGGGTAACTACACACTTCCTTCGAATAATTTGGATATGACTTATATGTCACCGGGACACAATTCAGCCCTGATTGATGAGAAGAGCGGTCAGCGTTATCTGATTTATCACACACGTTTCAGTACCACCAGTGCGGTACATCAGGTTCGTGTTCATCAGCAGTTTTTGAATTCCAAAGGATGGCCGGTAACAGCTCCTTACGAGTATAGAGGAGACCAGATTTCTTCCACCGGATATGACACCAGTTCCATTATCGGTGATTACTACTTCATCAATCATGGTACAAACTCAGATGGCAGTACGGTTCGTGAGGCACAGAGCATTACGTTAAATTCTAATGGTAAAATTACCGGTGCTGTCACCGGTAGTTGGTCTGCCCAGAATGGCACTTACTATATGAGTGTCACAATCAGCGGCGTCACTTATGATGGTGTGTTCTACTTACAGCAGGATGAGTCTTCTTCTGCCAACCGCACCATGACATTCTCCGCCATTGGCACAAACAATGAGACGGTCTGGGGCGTTCAGAAGAAAATGTCTCTTTCTGCCAGCAAGTCTACTATCTATGCAGGCGGAAACAAAAACAACACTTCCCAGTTGACGGTGAATGGTCTTGCCGGAAGAAGTGCGACGGTTACTTATAAATCTTCAAAATCCAGTGTTGCCTCTGTTAACTCCAAGGGTAAGGTGACAGCGAAGAAAAAAGGAACTGCCACCATTACCGCTACAGTGAAATATAGTGGTACGACAAAAACCTTTACGAAGAAGATTACCGTTAAGAAGGCATCCCTGAAACTCAGCAAGAAAAAGGCCTCGCTGAAAGCCGGCAAAACCTTTACGTATAAGGTGACCGCTAAGGGAATTAAATCTTCTTCCGTCCGTTGGACATCCTCCAACAAAAAAGTGATGACGATTAATAAGAAAACCGGAAAGGCAAAAGCGGTAAAAGCAGGAAAGACTACGATTACCGCTGCATATAAGAATATTAAGGTGAAAGTAAAAGTTAAGGTGAAATGATAGGTTTCATCAAATAGTTGATGTTATATTTGACAATAAAAAGAAGATGCCTGATTATTTGGGCATCTTCTTTTTTATTTTCCTCCATTGCTGTCATAACAGACGTCTTATCATAATTCAACCCCACTTCCGATACGGGCAGCGTCCCGCCTTCGCAGCGGCTCTCAACTCTACATAGCAGCCGCAGGCACCGCAGGTTCCGCTTTGCAGGAAATCACATTCTTTGCACAAAGACAAGCGACGCTCATACTCGGCGTCGCTTACTTGGTCCTCTTTTTTGATAGCCGCTTTATACGTCTCTATCATTTTACTGTCTTCTTCCGCCATTTCCCGAAGGAGACATTTTTTGCAAATCTTTTTCATATCAAAAAGCCACCCGAAGGGCAAGAACACTGTTCTTCGGCATCGTGATACGGATGCCCTCCTCCGATACTTCGTAGTTACTAAATTCTTTCTCCTGAACTTCGTCCGGAGTTTCGAAAGTATTTTTTGCGTGCATATCGGCGTGAGCCACCACTCTTGCCTCCTTCACCTGACAACCTTTGTTGGCAAACTGAATGTCAATGACCTCATCTGATTCGATGGACAAGTTGTTCAGCGTAATGGTGATGATACCATCTTCTCCAAGGGATACGGACTCGGTAATCTTTGGCACTTTCCATTCTTCGGAACCGATTTCCTCCACATTTGTAATGGCACTTTCCAACAACTGCGCCCCTTGGTGGTGGCGGTACATATGCATAACATGATAGGTCGGCGTCTTAATCGCCTGCTCGCCTTCGGTCAGAAGAACCGCCTGCAGTACATTTACCATCTGTGCCAGTGCAGCAATCTTAACCCGGTCACAATGCTTATTGAAAATGTTCAAGGTAATTCCCGCAATCAGTGCGTCTCTCACTGTATTCTGCTGATACAAAAATCCCGGATTCGTCCCCGGCTCATTTGTGTACCATGCACCCCACTCGTCCACGCACATTCCGATTTTCTTCTCCGGGTCGTACTTGTCCATAATGGTGCTGTGACCGTTAATCAGGTCTTCCATGTGAAGGGCTTTGTTCAGCGTCTTATACCACACATCATCATTGAAATCGGTGGCACTGCCCTTAATCTCCCATCCCTCCGGATGTACATAATAATGCAGCGACAGATAATCCATAAAACCATGGAACTGTTTCTCGGTATTGGCAAAGGCTGTCTTTAACACGCCCTCCGTCCAGTAGTAATCATCTACATTCGCACCACAGCAGACCTTCTTAATCGGATGGTCGGTATCATAGTTGCGTACATAAGTCTGATAACGACGATATTCATTCGCATAATGCTCCGGCGTCATGTTTCCCCCGCAGCCCCAGTTCTCATTTCCTACGCCAAAGAAATCGACGGTCCATGGCTCCTCATGACCATTTGCCTTACGCATATCTGCCATTGGAGAAACGCCGTTAAAGGTCAAATACTCTACCCATTCTGACATTTCCTGAACGGTTCCCGAACCCAGATTCCCATTGATATACGCTTTACAGCCCAACTGACGGCAAAACTCCATAAACTCATGCGTACCAAAGCTGTTATCCTCTACCACACCGCCCCAGTGGGTGTTTATCATTTTCTTTCGCGTCTCCTTCGGTCCGATACCGTCTTTCCAGTGGTATTCGTCGGCAAAACAGCCGCCCGGCCAGCGGAGCATAGGCACTTTTAACTCCTTCAATGCCTCCACCACGTCGGTACGCATACCATTTACATTGGGGATGTCTGAATTTTCCCCTACATAGACACCCTCGTAAATGCATCTTCCGAGGTGTTCCGAAAAATGACCATATATTTCCGGTTCAATTCTTCCCTGCTTATTTTCTTCATTTATGATTAGTCTAGCCACAATCACCCTCCTGATTAATCTTCATATGAAAATACCGGACGTCCATTCTCGTCCCAGCGAACTTTCATTAACATAGCGTGACGGTTTGGATTGTAGAGAGGGTCACCCTCGATAACCGATTCTTTCCGGGCATGATAAACCATAATATCATTCCCATCTTCGTCTACCGTAAAGGAGTTATGTCCCGGTCCGTAAATCTCCAACTCGTCATTTGTTTTCAATACCGGATAACGCTCTTTCTTCCATGACAACGGGTCCAGCAAGTCAGCATCAACATCTGCGGTCAGCATGCCTACACAGTAGCAGGCACCCGTTCCACTTGCGGAATATGTAAGGAACAATTTACCGTCGTGCTCAATGACAGCCGGTCCCTCATTTACCCAGAAATCAATTCTCTCCCAGTCATAATCCGGCGTGGTGAGAAGTACCTGAACGGTCTTTAATTTGCAGCCGGATTCCATCTCAGCGATATACAGATTAGAAATCTGCGGTCCGACACTAACCTTCTCTGCCCATACGTAATAATATTTTCCTTTATTCTCAAAAATGGTTGCATCCAGTGAAAATGCCTCGAAGGAGAAAATGTCATCATCCGCCCTCTGCATTTTTCCTTTTTCAATCCACTCGTCATTATATGGGTCCGGTCCCTGACATTCCAAAACATAAGGGCGAATGTTAAATATATTATCCACCTCGCCTCCGGCGTAATAGATATACCATTTTCCAAATAAATAATGAAGTTCCGGTGCCCAGATATTAGCACTCATAATTCCGGTCTCATGTTTTTTCCAAACATATTTTTCTTCTGCCTCAGCAAGTCCTGCCAATGTTTTCGAACGACGCAAAATAATGCCATCATAAGCAGGTACAGATGCGGTGAAATAATACCATCCATCGACAAAGCAAACATACGGGTCGGCTCTCTGTAAAATCCATGGTTCATTGTATTTTATTTCGTTTTTCGCTGACATAATCCAGCCTCCTTTTCAATCAAATTCATATCTGCATTATAACCGAAAAAAAGAAAAAGGGCAAGGTATAAAACCTTGCCCTTAACAATTTTAATGATTACTAATTACTGTTCAGAGACCTGCTCTGTCATTCGCAATTACTCGTTATCTGCAATCATCTGCTCGTATGTCTGAGTTTCCTCATCGGACAATACGTTATAACCAGCTTCACCGAAGTAGTTAATCATAGCTGTTGCATGATACCAGTTTGCTTTCTTTGTAGCCTCATCAACGTAGTCAGCAGCTTTTGCCGTACCACCATCTACAAGGTCATGGATACCAATACTGTTGAAGTACTCATTACAGTAGTTCCAGTATCCGGCAATGTTGGTCCATCCATAAGGAATTGGCTGCATACAACTCTTGAAGTACTCTTCCCAATATCCTTTGTGGGTATCATCCATGTCTTTGCAGTACATATCAATGTATGCATTCCATACTTCTTCGTTTGTGGTGATTGGAGCAGGCATTACGTCATACTTCAATGCAAGACCACTGGAATTAACCTGAGTCTCATCGTTGTAAAGCTCAATTCTTGTCTTCCATCCGTCCTGACCAAAGCTCATGAACTTCAGAAGTTCATATGCCTCACGAGGATACTGGCAAGATGTTGTCAAACCACCGAAGTCGATAGTAGCGATACTGTGGTGGTCTGCGGATGCGTCTTCTTCACTTACAGCAGGTACTACGTAAGGAACGATATCCAAGTCATACTCTTCTTTGTATGTCGGCGTATTCCATGTTCCCTGGAATGTCCAGAATGCCTCAGTAAAGAGTGCAACGTGTCCGGATGCTCCACACCATGCGTCGAAGTCGCCCATCCAGTCTTCCATCTCGATTGTCTGAGTAGTCGGTGCGATATAACCGCCCTGTTTCAAACCAGCGAACTGCTGCTCACCTTTTGCCCATGCAGTCAAGTCAAACTGTGTGCCGTCGAAACCGAACTCACCTTTGACATCCTGAGAAGATGCAATACCATAGTAAGAATCCAATCTGTTATAGTAACCGCATCCATAGTATGCTTTACCGTCAGAAGAATCTTTTACAGTTGCCTTCTTGATGAGTTTAATCATGTCATCCCATGTCCAGTCTCTCTTTGGAGCCTCGATATTCAACTTTTCAAGACATTTCAAATCAATATACATAACACCCGGGAAGAACTTAACCGGTACAGAGAATCTGTGAGTGGTTCCAAACATACCAATTCCACAATCATTGATTGTAGATGCCAGCTCTTTTGTCTCCGGATCAGAATCGTATAATGTTGTGATGTCTGCCAGCAACGAGTTAGAAAGTGCAAAGTCTGCGTCTGAATACATGATGACGTCTGGTGCCTGACCATTTGAAACCAGTGTCAACAGTGTATCATCGTATGTGGAAACATTCTCATACACCGGATTAACCGTAATATTTGGATACAGCTCTTCAAAGCGTTTTGCCAAATACTGAACTGTCTCGTCCTGGTCGAAGTGGAAATAGGTCAGCGTAATCTCGTCCGATGTCAAATCGGTAGCTTTGTGATAAGTGATTCCGTTGATTTCTACCTCCTCGGTCTCACCTGTCACTTTCATGTTACTTGTGTCTACTGCACTTGTGCCGCCTCCACCATTACATCCGGTAAGGCCAACGACCATAGTAAGTGAAAGTGCCAAAGCTAATAATTTCTTCTTCATGATTTTCCTCCTTTTTTTATTTTTTTAATGGATTATCCATTTATTTTTATAGCAATTATATCATACTTGTCATAAAAGTTCTATAGCGAATATGAAAATTTGCTAAAAAAACCGTAGTTTTATTATTCGCCGGTAATACCGGTGCGGTCGATACTCTCAACGAAGTATCTCTGTAAGATAAAGTACATAATCATCAGCGGCAGTACGCTCAGCAGAGTAGCTGCCATGTTAATTGCCTCACTGATGTTCGTAGCAGTACCGCCGGATGTCTGGGCGTAACTGCTGAAGTTCGTAGCGAAGTTGCTCAACTGGACAACCAGTGTCGTCCATGCACTGTTCGTTCCTTTTCCCTGTACATACATCTGTGTCAGGTAGGACTCATTCCAATACCATACAAAGGAGAACAGTGCTACGGTAATGAAAGCCGGTGCTGCCGACGGCAGAGAAATCCGGAAAAAGGATTTGAAGTAACCGGCACCGTCAATCTGTGCTGCCTCAATCAATACCTTCGGTACCTGACGGAAGAACTGCCAGAATATCAGGATAAAGATTGGTGCATTGATTCCCTGTGCCAGTATGGCAGGAATCACAAACGCCCAGAGCGTTCCCAAAATCTTTACATTTGAATACAACATATAAGTCGGAATCATCGTAGCCTGACTTGGTAAGATAAAGGTAAAGATAATCAAACCAAGTGCAACCTTTTTTCCCGGAAACTCAAAACGAGCCAATCCGTATCCAACGATGGAGCAGGAAACCAAGTTACAAATGGTCGGAACTCCGGCAATGATAATGCTCATGCCGAGAGAGGACCAGAAATTCATACTTGCCCCAGCCTGCTGGTAGTTCGATAAGGTAAAGGAACTAGGAATCCAGTTAATTGAGGAATCCAACAAATCATCCAGTGTCATGAAACTGGTACTAAGCATTTGCAGGATTGGATTCAAATACACGAATCCAATACAAATCAGCAACGCATAGACGCAAAACGGTTTCAGGAAACCCTGATGGTCTTTGGAACCCAGCATGAAACGTCGGAATTTTTCCTTTGTAAATCTCGGCTGCGCTTTTGCCTGTTCTCTTGCCAGACGTTTAATTTCCTTTGCTTTCGATTTTTGCTTGTCTTGCCGCATTTCTTGCACTCCTCCTTCTTATTCTCTTAATCTCACGTTCCTCTTTCTTCGCTTGTTTCTTCGCTTTCTTCACTTGTTTTGCATAGACGTCTTTCTTCGCCATGAATGCCAGTGCAAAGAGTCCGACAAGCAGAAGTTCAACAACGGAATACATCCACGCCATCGCAGAGGCATATCCATAACCCTGTTCCTGAATACCGGAGAACATCGAGTCTTTAATCAATCCGATAATTTCATTCGTATCATTATTTGAAATGAATACAACGGTGTAAACCAGATTCAGAAGAATCATTGGTTTGATGGTAGGCAATGTAATCTTCCAGAAACATTCCCATCCGGAACCACCATCGATTTTCGCCGCCTCGTACATGGCAGGGTCAATTTTCTGCAAACTGGACAGGAAAATCAAAATCTGTACACCGGAATACCAAAGTATGGTAATCATATTTTCAAAAAGGTCTGAAATCGGCGACGCCAGTGCGGCGGGCAGAAAACCTTCAATAGCCGTTGTGATGGACTGAGTATCCAAAGCGGTAATACTTCCGGCACCTTCCTGATTAATCATGTTCAGAATCGGTCCACTTACGATGATAACCGGAAGGAAGAAAATCAGACGG
Organism: uncultured Eubacterium sp.; assembly: GCA_964518785.1. Classification (GTDB taxonomy): domain Bacteria; phylum Bacillota; class Clostridia; order Lachnospirales; family Lachnospiraceae; genus Eubacterium_F. The sequence goes on along the minus strand of CAZFHT010000004.1, from coordinate 20,594 downwards.
AAAATGCCTTTTCCTTTAATCTTCTGGTTCAGCATGATAGCAATCATCAAGGCGAACACTACGATAACCGGTACGGATATCACCGTAGATACCACATAATCTATCAGCTTTGTCGGAAACTCTGCATTTTTCAGCAGAATCTCCGTATAGTTTCCTTGTCCTACAAAGTTAAACCGAAATCCCGTCGGGCTGATTCGAATGTTATTCAAGGAATAGTAGAAGGACTGAACCATCGGTACAATCAGGAAAATCAGGGCACCGACAATCCATGGTGTTATAAACATCAAGCCTACCATGGCATCCCGCCGAGCCAAACGTCCCGGCTTAACAGCCTTTTGCTTTTTTACTTTTTTCTCTTTCACTGTTTTTTCTTTCTTACTCATTCAGCCTCACCTGCCTTATAGGAATAGGACATTGCCCCTACCGTTTTTCCGTCAACTGTCTGGTCTTCATCCCCATAGTTGACATAAACTTTAACTCCGTTACTGTATGTTACAACCTTTACACCATTGTCACGAATTTCGTGTTTTTCGATGGTTGCGTCCCCAATGGCATCATTCAGTTCACGCAAACTCTTGTCAAATTCTTCAATGGTATCTTTGTAAGTGCTGTATTCAGTACTATACAAATCTGCCGAGTTGGTATAAATCAATGCAGATGAATTTTCCTTTGTGATATAGAAGGACGGATACACACCGGATTCTACCATCTCAAGAAGGAATTCCTGCTTATTTGCCTCGAAGTTTACGTATTCCGAATACATAGGAATGATTCCCTTTAATACCATGGACAAGAATGGAACCTCTTCGTCAACATACATATAACCGGAATCTCCAAGCGGCATATCTAAAAATGCGTCGGTATTTTTCCACAGGTAAGCACTTGGCTGCTCCATTACAAAATCTGTATTGGCATCTAAGCTGTTAATCGTCTCTGAATAAGTATCTGCGGTATCGTTTCTTGTGTAGAAACTTCCCTTGTAGCTGTATGAGAAAATACTGTTGCTGATACCTGCCAGTGCAATCTGGCTGACATCACTCTTGGCAGCGGACTTAACCAGACTTTGAAGATTTTCCGAAGTTCTAGCCGGAGTCAGGTAGTTAAAGGTCTTATAAACCTCTGCCCAAATTTCTTCTTCAAATACAGTCTTGGCAATTTTCTTAATCGTACCAAAATTATACAAGTTTGTTTTCGGATTCAGCCGAAGGGCGTCATTGTAAAGGTAAACATCATAATTCGATGACGCAGAATCTTTAATCAGTTTCGTCAAATCCGAATTTCCGCCGATATGACTGTCCGCATCATATTTCTTAATCGGGAGGTCATACAAACCGCCATCCTGCCAGCCTTTATATACGCTGAGCAGACTGGACACCCCGTCACTTTGCAGCTCTTTGAAGATGTCTGAAATATCTTCTGCTTTCGTCATCGTAACCGCTTTCGTTCCAAGAAGGAATTTCTCACGGTCTGTACCAAGGAAGTCAACTCTCGTTTTATAAGAAGGGTCTTTCTTTGATACCAGTTCATTATCTAAAAGATATTTGCGGTATTTCGTAGCCATTGCGGAATAGTTCGCATCATCACCAGACAGGAGCATATAACGAACCTGCAAGTCGGAGTGAGTACGATTCGTCTCTGCACTCTGGGTTGCTTTGCTTCCTTCACCACTTCCCAGTGTGTTCAACGGCTGTACATAAATGTCACGAAGAAGAAATCTTGCGTAACATCTGTTGTAGTTCACGCTGACACCATTTGGCTCTGCCACAATTCTTGCTCTCTTTTCGCCCTTCTCTACAACAGCGAAGAAACCTTCTTGAGACTGGGTATGTGCCATACCAAAAATCGGAGCGATAACCTGATTAGAGTTTTCCAGCATATCCAACTCATCCCACAGATATTCTTTTGTATCGGATTCTGTAAATCCGGCATCACTGCCGTAAATCATTTGAGAGAAACCACTGGTGTAACGTCCCTCTTTGTTGTCCAGATTTATCAACGCACCGTTACCGTCCGGAACAAGCATATAACCATCTTCCTCATCCAAGTGGCTGTAATCCATAAATGGGAAGAGTGCTACGGTAGAAATGTATACGCCCTCTTTGTCCTCCACAATGGAATCATCCGGAACATTGACAACTAAATTATCGTCTTCAAGTGTAACGTTTACGGTAAGTCCAAACTGATAATCGGTAAAGTATATCTTTTCAGAAAAACCGTTATCAATCTTTGTGACTTCTGTCGTATTCTGGCAAGTATTCAAATCTACCTGATTTGCGTTTTTGTTGTTCATAATCGCATCAATGACAACACCGGACTTCATGTAACCTGCCCAAGCAGCATTACTCGTTCCATCGTCCTTTTCGTCACTCAATGTAGACTCAATAATCTTTCCTGTCTCTTTGTTCTCAAGGAGAATGGAAAGTCTTGGCTCATAGAGATACAATTTATATGTATCACTCTCTGCCATAAGCTGGTAATCTTTTTTCGTAATCCACTGGGATTTGTCAACCTTACCAACCGAGTTCTCCTGAACTACTTCACCAGAATCATTGACATTCTGCTGTTCCTGTTCTGTATCTTCCTCCGCAGTTTCGCCATCACTTGCAGCGGCTGCGTCAGTCGTATCAGTCGTCGTGTCTGCTGTGTCCGCAGACACCTTTTGTGGAACGCCGGGAGCCAAGGCAATAACCAAGGCAAGAATCATAAACAGAGCAACTGCTCTTTTCCAGTTCTTTTTAGCCAAGCCGGTACACCACCTCTCCAAACAGTGCTGTAAGGAAGTCAAATACCTGCGCCCACAACACGTAAATAATGAAAATTAACAATGCTACAATGAGAATGGTAAACGCTGTCAGGAAAATAATCTTTGCCGTTTCTTTTCCTGTATAATTGTTTACTTCTTTTATGCCTAACACAACCAGTATCACAATCCATGCATACATAACGAACTTAACTAATGTAATCAGGAACTGCTCATTACTTGTCAGAATGTGTGACAAGATAAAGTTAATCGGTGTCAAGCAAATGTATGGCAGCAAGCTGTAACAGAAGTATGTATAAATCTTCTTGATGGTACCTTCACCTTCATTAATCGTACATACGAGGTAGTTACAAGCTGTCAGTGCCACAATCACGATGAAAATGGTTCCAATATCTGAGAAGAGTTCATATCTGCCTTCTCGAACGGTTTTCTGAAGGAAACCGCACAGATATTTGTTTACTACATATTCAATCATGAAAATCACTAAAAGGATACTCGGCGCACTCCATGACGCCCTTCCCTCTCTGGCGATTCCGTAAGAACCGTCAAACGGATGTTTCATAAAGTATCCGGCATACTTAATATTAGAAATAACCCGAACAGAATTCAGCTTTTCATTTACATTGCGTACACCATTCAAAATTCCTTTTTTCCGGTCCAGCACCTTTACCACTTTATAAATGACAAACAACGCTACGATAACAAGGAGCATTGCTACGATGTTACGTTTCAGCCAATCGTTACGGATTTCCCAGAAGGCATCGGAATATCCATCCTTATCTTTTGCCAGTCTGGAATATTGCAATGCCGAGCTGTAATTTCCTTCTTGGAAGTACGCACGTCCCATTGCCTTATTGGCGTAGTCAAACATGCTGTTCATCTGTAATACTTCGGTCAAAGGCTCACGGCTCTCGGTATAACGTCCGTTGGAATACAGATTCAGTGCATTATGAAGTTTCTGGGTAAATTCACTTGGCTGATAAATCTGGATGCGAGCCTCATCGGAATCCAAAATGTATACCGAATCATCACTTCCAATTTCAATACTGGTTGCCTGTTTGGAAAGACCGACACGCTGTGTACCGTCATCGGCTGCACCAAATACATACAGAGGTTCTCCCTGATTGTTGTACTCATAAATGTAACCTTTTGCGGATACGACATAAATGTTATCGTTGTTACCAACAGCAACTGCCGCCGGAGCATCATCATACACATCAGTCACTTTCTGAATCATGTTTGTACCGGCGATGTTCAATCGTTTCAATGTCTTTGATTTGTCACCACGTGTTACGGTGTAAATCAATCCCTTTTCATCAATCGCAAGGTTATCCGGTGTTGATGGAATGTTACTTACCATCTTTGCTCTCTGCTCATCCGTAAGAATGGCACGATAGATAACCTGCTGGAAACTTGTAGAGGTGTAGTTCGTACCAAAGTATCCCAAGAAGGTTCCACCCTCAGAAGGAGAAATCTCTACGATACCATTGGTGTTGGACTCACATACAACAAACATGATTCCGGCATCATTTACCACAATCTTAATCGGCATGTAGGCGATGTCATCACCATACAGCGGATTATCCGGTTTGCCGTAAGTAGCTGTCAAGTTTCCGTCAGCGCTAAATACAAAGACTGACGCTGCATCTCGGTCAGCAACATAAATGCTGCCATCCTCGGTAACATATACACCCTTTGGTGTCTTCAAGGTTCCCTCCCCGACAATCTGAATCAGATTGCCGTTCGTGTCACCGACAACGATACGTGCATTTCCCGTATCTGCTACATAAATTTTTCCGTCACTTGTGACACACATATCACTCGGCTCTTTCAAGGTTTCTTTACCAAATTTAAGGATTGTATCCTGTGCCAAGTATGCTGCCTGTGTTTCCTCCATCCTGCCATATCCATCGACGGTATATGTTTTATATGGCGTCTCTGCGGATGCGGTAACTGTGTTAATTCCCGAACTGATACCCATTGCAACCAAGAGCAAAGCCATCAGCCTCAAGATTTTCTTCTTTCTTACCATATTGCCTCTTTCCTTCGCCTTTTTGCAATTGTTATTTGATACCGGAATGTGCCATTGTGTTCATTACCTTATTCTGTAAAATAACAAACAGAACTAAGTTAGGAACAAACAGAATCAATGTCGCAGCCGCCGCCATACCTTGTCCGGAGACTGTATTATTCACACTCACTAAGGAGTTCATATAGAACGTCAACGTCTTCAAACTATCATCATTGATATAGTAGTTTGACGATTCCATATTCGCCCACACTTGCTGGAACACAAGGATTGTCGCCGTCGCCATAGCCGGTTTAATCATTGGAATAATCAGCTTACGGTAAATGGTGAAATCCGTTGCTCCATCTATATACGCTGCCTCTATCAAAGCATCCGGAACCTGCTCAACGAACTGTTTTACAAGGAACAGAGATACCGGGTATGCCAGCAGTGGCAGAACGTGTGCCCAAATGTTATCAATCAAGCCTAATTTACAAATAACAAGATAACGAGGTATCAATACTGCGGTAGCCACAAACATCAAGGCAATCTGGTTAATCTGCATCATCAGGTCGCGACCCTTGAATTTCAATTTTGCCAGTGCGAAAGCTGCCATTGTTGTAAAAATCAGAGACAAGCCTACGGTCAAAATTGTAACAAATAAACTGTTGAAAACATAACGGCTAAATGGAATACCGGCAGTACGGCTGAATTTAACCAGTTTTGTAAAGTTCTCAAGTGTTGGGTTTCTTACAATAAATGTTGGTGGAAACGCAAACAACTCATCCATTGGTTTAAACGCATGATTCGCAATAAAGAGAATCGGTAAGAACATGAATAATACCAGTGGCAACAGGCAAATCATAATCTTAATCTGGCCTTTCTCGAATTTCTGCGGATTCATTCGTTTTCCTTTATATGCCATTATTTTCCCTCCTTCTCTTTTTATTAATCTTTATCGGTCAGCAGTGCATTACAGAACGCTGAGAAGATTTGAACAATCAACAGCAGCACAACGGAAACCGCCGCTGCATATCCCATCTCATATCTCAAGAAACCATAATCTTCAATGTGGTTTACAATCAACTGTGCTGCATAACCCGGAGAAGGGTTACCAGTCAACTGAGTAGAAATCAAACCGTTCTGGAAAGCTCCTACAATCGCCATAACGGCTGCAAACAGCATCTGTGGTTTCATCTGCGGAATCGTAATATAAATCATTTCCTGAATACGGTTCTTAACACCATCAATCGCCGCTGCCTCATACAACTCTTCATCCGAGTTCAGAATACCGGCAATCATGGAGAGGAATCCGACACCCATGGAAGACCACAAACCGATGATGATTACAATCGGCAACAGATAATTTGCATTTGTCAGCCAGATAATCGGTTCGTTTATCAATCCCAGATTCGTCAGCCAACTGTTCAAAAGACCTGTCTGGTCACCAGAGAAAATAACCTTCCACAATACAGTCATGGCAGTCGGTCCTGTCATACTCGGCGAATAAATAATCAACGCCAAAATCGTTCGTGGAATCCTTGTCAGGTTACAAAGCGCCCATGCCAGTATGAAGGATAACACATATCCGCCAACGCCGACGATAATTGCATAGATTACCGTATTCGGCAGGACGTACTGCATAAATATTTCATCACTTGTTATCAACGTTATGTAATTGAGGAAACCGGTAAACTTCGGCCACTCAATACTGTTGAAGTTCGTGAACGAAAGAATAACTGCCACCAGAGTCGGCACGAGAATAAAGATTGTGAATACAATCGCATATGGTGCCATAAAGAGGTAGCCATGCCAGTTAGAACGTTCACGTCTACGGATATTTCCGTTTTTCTTTGTTTTCGTTGCTGCTGTCTCTACGACAGCAGCAGTATTCTTTGTCTCAGCCATATTTCACTCCATCTCTCATTCTTCCAGCAACTCTTTCACAGTTTCAATCGTCGGAATATTGTAACTTTCGATTACATTTCCTTCACTGTCATTGTATCCAAACTCTTCCAGTTTTCGGTCAAACTCGTGGTTAACACTTCTGACAGCTTTGTCGATTCGCGTACGCTCATCCTGACCATTTACTACAATGTCATTGAAAGCATTACTAATCTCACGCTCGAGGAGGTAAGTACCCGGTACACGAGCAACGTCTACTACGTTCTTCGCTGTTTCTTCGATTACCTTCTTCGAATTCGAATCAATCGGCAACTGGTCGAGGGCTGCCATGTTGGCTGTGTTCCAGATGTAGTCATCACCATAACTAATCTGAATGGTCTGACCAAACTCAGCCTGAACTTCAGCAGATGACCACCACTGAACAAACTGCCATGCCTGCTGCTCTCTCTCAGAATCGCTCTTGAAGATTACACTACTCTCTGCACATCCACATACCGAACGGTCAATCGTTCCATCTTCCTGTTCCGTACCCGGTATCAAAGCAATTTCCCAAGAACTTGCCAGCTCCGGAGCCGCATTTGTCAGCATGTTGAAGGTTGCGTAATCGGCAATTCCGATTGGCATATCACCATTTCTAAAATGCTGATAGAAGTTGTCAACATTTACCGGCAGATTGTATACGGTAAACAAATCAGTCAGCGTTGTAAAGCCTTGCACTGTATTCTCGTTTCCGAAACCACATCCTGCATTGGCTGTGCTGTTATAAATCGAACCACCATTTTGAACAATAAGCGGTGTCGTACCATGGAAGTTTCTCATAAGCAACATTCCGGCTGTCGGATAATAGAAGTTCAAACCTCTCATCTGCAATGTCGGCAGCATATCGATTACATCATCCATCGTCTCCGGAACTTCAATGCCAAGTTTCTCCAAGACATCACTTCGATAGAACATTACCCAGAAGTTCATCGTCTCCGGCATGGAGTAAATCTTATCTCCAATCGTTCCCGTAAGGAAGAATCCCGGCTCATACTGGTTCGCCGCCTCTTTAAATCCGTCAAACTGTGTCAAATCCGCTAACGCTCCACGAATCGCCAGCTCATATGGTATCGTGTAGTTAATACCAGTAGCAACGTCCGGCGCATTCCCTGCAGAGTTCGCCAGTACCAGTTTCTGCTGATCCGGCATGATACTGATATCGACATCAATTCCGGTCTGCGGTGTAAACTCTTCGTCAATCAGTTTCTGCATAATCTGTACATACTGGCTGGAACGGTTTACCCAAACCTGAAGATGTTCCTTATTTGTATTGCTTGTACTGTATGCCTGATTCGTAAAGGAAGATGCGAACCGGCTCAAGTTCATCCCAATGGATTTGAAGAATCCCGGCTTGCTCGGAAGTTCTGCATTATCCTGATAGATGTAAATGCGGTCAATCGCAATTCCGTTTACCATCAAATCATCCAATGCCTGTGCCAGATAGTGGTTTACGGAGTTTGTACTGGTGGACAGCTCGCTGATTCGATATGGAATCTCATCCGGATTATCTGCCAGACTCTTTAACTGCTTTGCCGCAATCAACATAGAGGACATAACAGCAACGTTCTTATCACTGTCACTCCACTTAACGGCACTCTGCTCTAACTCAGTGAGCTTATCTGCATAACCGTACAATGTCTCTTCCAAATTTGGAATATATCTGGAAAGTTTCAAGTCTCGATATTTATCTGCATTCGAACCGGCAACCTTCGTAATCTCCAAAGCAAGGTCATTTACCTCTGACATAACCAAATCAAGTTCTTCCATTATGTAGCAGATGTTGTCCATGCTAATCGTATAAGAGATAGTATGTTCTCCAGCTTCTAAATAAACGCTAAGATCATTATCGTTTGAATCTTTTAATGTACTGGTCTTATACTTCGTGGTATAAGCCATACCATAAGAACGGAAGGCCTCATTTGGTATTTGTCCGTCCACTGCGACATCAACAAAAACAGGAAAATCTGTCTTGTCTGACTGTCTGTAATTCATGGCAATGTTGTAGTATCCTGCCTTCTCTACATTGAAGGAATAGGTTACTTTCTGTCCTGCCTCATCAAATGAATCTGAATCCAGCGTGTTCAGAATCGTTTCTTTCGTAGCATATGGGTCTACGCTTGTGTCATACTCGGCAATCGCATGAATAGAGGAATCGTTTGTCTCTGCATACTCTTCACCCTGAATGGTGATAAGCTCACTGCCCTCAGCCGCCTCCGAACCGGTATATGACGCTACGGTTGTAGGTGCTGCCAGTTCGATATTTCCAAGAAGGAATGTTCCCTCCTGCACTTCAAACTCAAGCGTGTGTTTCCCTTTTGTAAGCTCCAGCTTTAACGGGTCAGAATGACGGTAACTGGAATCGGTAAGGCTCTGATTTTCCCACTTAATATCCTTGTCCGGAACAGCAACTACCTCGTTATTATAACGGTCATAGTTTTTCTCTTCGGAAAGTTTCCATGAAGTGGTAAGTTTCACTGTTCTCGTCTCGTAGAACGGATAGTCACCATCCACTTTCATGCCAAGGGTAATCGGAAGAATGGAGTCATCATAAGACAAGTAATTAAAGTTCATGTAGTATAAACCATCTTCCGGAACGTCAATTTGCAGGGTTGCCTTATCCCCTGTCGACAAATCCAGCACTTGAGATGCGTCCGCATAGTCCTTCGTCTCATCTGTCAATGCTTTTTTTGTATCGCCTGTGGCAGCTCCTTCAATGTCAACCGATACGGTATCTCCGGTATAATCGGACGCACTGTACTTGCTGCTCACTCTTGTGTAGTTTGTAGAAATACGTTCGCTGGAGTATTCCTCCTCACTACTGGTTGATGTGTCATCTGATGTGGTGGCGGCCGCAGAACTGTCCGCTGTAGTTTCCGTCGCCTGATCAGTAGAGACCTCATCAGCGCTCACGCGTTGTCCTACGCATGCAGCCACCAGCGCAACGGCAGCCACCGTAGCCACTGTTGTTTTTAACTTTTTCGCTATCATTTTACGCCGCATAACATCCTCCTCGCAACTTATTTTATCAAACGTTGATGGTCTTAGATTATTGTAAAATATCTTAGCACATTTTATAATACTATGAATATTTACAAAAGTCAATATATCCAAACTCGATTCATTGTAATTATTTCTAAAAATCCGTCTTGCAAAAGGTTAATTTTAGTATAAAATGTACATTTTAACCAAAAAACACAACGAACCGTAAAGACAACAAGCACAAAATCTTCTCTGTCTGTTTACAATCCGTTGCATTTTTGCTTTTCTTGTTTCCTTTTTCTTCGATTACTGTTCCACAACCCTATTCCGCCATATATTTGGCAATGGCACGTTCCTTCCTTCTCCTGCGAATCAGAAAGACAAGGTAAAGGATGGATGTCACGATAGTAAGCACAGCGGAATATTGTACAAGTGAGTCAAAGGTGACGTTCCAGTAGCTTAACAGTACAAGGGACGCAAACAGCAGCATCACCAGCCAATAAGCAAACGCAAGGGCTGTCACCACAATCCATCCCAAAACATCTTTTACAACTGCCATAGCCGGAGTATCCGGTATTAAATATCCTTTTTTCATCAGTATTTCACTCCCCAAATGCTTTCATTACTTCCGACTGCCGAGAATGTCATGCACTCGGTACCCGCCTCGTCTTTCATCTTACAGAAGATACCGCTGTATTCTTTTTCGCCGTAAGAAATGTGCATATAATAGCTGTCTTTTGTCTGTTCCCACGTCCCTGATACGCCTTTGCCAAATACGTTGCCGCCTTCCGTCAGCACAAGCTTAATCGGTTCGGCAATATCGGCATTAATCGCCGTTCCCTGATTGACTACGTAATATTCGCCAATTACTTCTTCCTTGTTATACCCGGTTTCCGAAATCTGTTCTCCATCCGTCTCATAAGGCAGCATACACGGCCAGCCCTCTTCGTTGGTGAAGTACTGGTGAACACGAGGCTCATGAACTTCATTTTTCTTTTCAAACCTTGTGTGGTAAACGATATAACGCTTACCGTCTTTAGCTATAAAGGAAGAATTATGCCCGGTCGCCATATACGCCATTGACAGGGACGGCAGCATATAGTTTCCTGACAGCTTCAAGCCAAAGTTTGACGGGTTCCCGGAGCCAATCGTCGGTGCTTTTCCATTCATGTCTACATAATCACCATCCGGTGTCTTAGAACGGAATACACGAATCTGATAACCTCCGGTTCTTGTCAGACTTCCATAAGAAACATAAAGGTAATAATAATCGCTTACACTATCGTACACAATGTATGGTCCCTCGATAGAGGTATGCCCGCCGCCAATCAGCCGCTTGCCATAGTACGGGTCAACGTTGTTATCCGGGTCTGCCTCCGGGTGAATCACTTTTCCGGTTTCCTCGTCTATCTCTAATAAGAAGATACCCCCTGACCAAGAGCCATATGTCATCCACATCTTTCCGTCTTTATCCCAGAAAATAGTAGGGTCTATGGCGTTTGGCCACTCTGTGTTTTTATAGCTTAAACCTTCATTTTGCAGATAGGTTTCTTTTACATAATCTTCATCTACATAATCCAGCACGTCTGTCTTGTCAATGTTGCTGGTGTTAAATCCGGAATAAACCAAATTTCCCTGCCACTCAAACGGACCTTCCGGCGAATCTGCTGTAGCGTAGCACACGGTGGATGAATAGTAGTTGGATGATGTACAAAAGTACATATAATATTTTCCTGCTTTCTCACTGTATTTTACATCCGGTGCCCAGACATGAACGGTACCATCGTCTGTCATAATCGGGCTTGTCTTTCTTCCGGTGAGAACAAAGGCATCATCACAATCATAAATATCCCCATAAACGGCATTTTCAGAAGAATAACCGTAACCTCCGGTAATGGATTTCCACGTTCTTAAATCAGTAGATTTTGCGGCTGACATATGGGAGCCATATATATAATAAGTACCATCCACCTCCAGTATGGATGGGTCGTGTACACTTGTTCCTGCCGTAAAGTTCGACACTTCTATCCCTTCATAATCTACTGAAAAGTCAGTGGTTAAACTGGCTTTTTCTTCTTCGGCAATCTCTTCTTTGCTTTTCCCGCAGCCTGTCAGCACCAGTGCTGTCACAGTAAAGAGACTGACTACCGTTTTCACACTTCTTCTCATAATAACCTCCTTGTACAATATTTTTCTTCCATTATAGCAAAAGGTAACAAAAGAATCAACGACTTAACAAAAAATCATGGTGCTTTTCCACAAAATATGTTATGATTTAATTATGATGTTTATTGAAGGAGGATTTTCCTATGGAGAAGATCGAATACGACTACCTCACCGGCCTTGCAAACCGCCGGGGGTTGTACGACTTTTATGGCAGACTTGAAAAAGATCGCATTCTTCATGCTATGTTCATTGACATTGATAACTTTAAGAGGGTTAATGATATATACGGTCACAGTATGGGTGACAAACTTCTGATAGAAATTAGCCACTTAATCAAAAAATTCAGCACCGGATTCACTTCCCGAATCGGCGGCGATGAATATGTTGTACTGATGGACGGCGGCTTGTCCACAGAGGAAGTGGAGCATATCGCAAGCACTTTGATTGCCGACATGGGACTGATTGATTTTCGTGCCGACATTTTATCTTTGGTGTCCCTTAGTATCGGCATTGTTTTTGACCAAAATGCCGGACAACCGCTGGACGACATTTTAGCTAAATGTGATGCCGCCATGTATCAGGCAAAGTACGACGGAAAAAATCAGTTTGCCGTTTACCATTCGTCCGACAAAACGCTGGAAATCAGCCGCAACATTGAGGCAGAAATGGAAAATGCACTGGCGACGGGACAGTTTCAGGTTTATCTTCAACCCAAAGTGAATATGGTTACCAGCTCGTTATATGGTGCCGAGGCGCTCTCCCGGTGGGTTCATCCGGTAGACGGCGTCCGTTCGCCTGATTCATTCATTCCGATTTTTGAGAAAAATGGATTTATTTCCAAACTGGATATGTATGTATACGAGGAGGTTTGTAAATTAAAGGCGTCATGGGCCGGTGAGAAATATGAACACATTCCGATTTCTGTAAATATGTCCCGGCTGCATTTGTACAACAAGAATTTTGTACCGGAGTTGGAGTCCATTGCAGCAAAATACGGGATTCCTACGAATGAACTGGAACTGGAAATTACGGAAAATACATTTATCAAAGACAATGCAGAATTAATTAAAGCGATTAATACGTTGCAGTCCAAAGGCTTTCAAGTGTCCATTGATGACTTTGGCTCCGGTTTTTCTGCCTTGAACCTTTTAAAGGATATTGCCATCGATACGGTAAAAATCGACAAGGAGTTTCTTCAGATTTCCTCTGATACAGAGCGAGGAAAGAAAGTTATCCGAAGTGTCATCATGATGTGCCGCGATTTAAAAATCAATGTGGTGACAGAAGGAATCGAGACGAAAGCGCAGGTCGATTTCATTACGAAATGCGGCTGCTCGATTGCACAGGGATTTTATTATTCAAAACCGATAGCCATTTCTGATTTTATTGAGTTTGCCAACGAACACATTTCTAACACCGGAGTAAACTATTTATTCCGTCTCAATGGCAATCTGAAATCCGAAGAGGGGAATTTGGAAGGAAGTTTTTGCGGCGAGGGCTACCGCTATGAGAACGGTATTTTCTCTGACTCAAAATCACTGCATTTTCCGGGCGGTGACACGATGGAGAATATCGTTAATCTCCCTACCGACGCCCTTATCAGCGACAGCTATACGGTTTCCATGTGGATTCGTCCGGAAGAGCTGCACCAGTGGACATCAGCTCTTTATGTCCGGTGTGAAACGGGATTTTTCTCCATTGTACCTCTTGCGTGGGAAGGTCATTCGGATTTTCGTATCCACATTTCCAAAGAGGTCAACAGTTGGTACGATAACAGCTCTTGTCAGTTGCAGCCAAATCACTGGTGGCATTTTGTGGCGACTTATAATGCGATAACTGAGATTTCGACTATTTTTATAAATGGGGATGTTATCGGACGAATTGAAAATGTCCCCGTCAACTACTGTACAAAGTGTATCGTGTTGGGCGGAGACATCTTTCAGCCTTCCTTTGTCGGAAATATTTGTGAAGTTGAAATTTTCAATGAAGTGAAAGACCCTGACTTTATCAAAGATTTCCACAAGTCTTACATTGAAAATGAAAAGTTCGCCGGGGGCGAGTTAAAACAGGTTACTTAATCCTGTTTTCCGCCTTTGTTCATACTAAATTCCTGAACGGTAATCTCTGTCGCTGTGTCGCCATTGGCTGTCACAGTGACACTGCCGCCCAGTTCGATTTCATCTGCTGTAATTTCGGTTTTTTCATCCCCATCCTGCTTGTAGATTTTTGTTTTGCTCGTAATAGTGTAAACCTTCGTTTCTCCTGATGACGCACCATCCGGCTTTTCTCCATCTTTACCGCCGATTGCTCCGCCGCTGGCTCCGTCAGGCATATCGCCATCCGGCTTTTCACCGCCATCTTTTCCGTCAATTGCTCCGCCGCTGGCTCCGTCAGGCATATCGCCATCCGGTCTTTGACCACCATCTTTTCCGTCGATTGCTCCGCCACTGGCTCCGTCAGGCATATCACCATCCGGTCTTTGACCACCATCTTTTCCATCAATTGCTCCGCCGCTGGCTCCATCCGGTTCGCCACCTTTTTCTTTCATTTCCACCGTTTCTATCTGAATCTCTGTGTCTGAAATGCTGGTCACCCGCCCCACGACACTTTCACCGCCGCTGCTGTCTGAAGATGAACCACAGGCTGTCAGCCCGGAAACTGCTGCACAAAAAAAGATACCACCAATTAAAATTTGTTTTACTTGCTTTGTCATAAAAATCTCCTTTATGTATATTTTTTACATCATTATGCGAAACTCTTTTGATTTCTATGTGTTTATCTTGTGTCCATTTTGTGACCAGACGATTGCTATCGTGCAATGAACGGTTCTTCTTATGGTTTTTAAATCTCGTGAATCAGATGCCCCTGCTCTCCATTTTTCAGAAATACCGGGATTGTCTCCATCGGTGCCGGAATGGAATACGTTTTGCCGCCTTCATAAGTTTCTCCGGTTCCGGCATGAACCCACACAGCACCCTCCGGCAGATATACTTCTCTCTCCAACTGGTGTTCATGGCAAACCGGGGCAACTAAAATGTCAGCACCATACATATATTCGTCCATGATGTCCCAGCACTTTTTGTCCTCCGGAAATTCAAAAAAGAGGGTACGCATTACCGGAGTTCCTTTTAAGTGTGCCTCTTTCATGAGCGAACGGGTATAATCCCGCATTTTTTCACGAATTTGGATGAATTTCACCATAATCCGGTATGCCTCTTCTCCATAACTCCAAACTTCATTGTCGGCACCTGTCCACTCTCTCACTTCTCCCACACTATCGATAATTTCCTTCCCCGGCAGCCGCAGTCCATGAAGCCGCATTACCGGGCAGAACGTTCCAAACTGGAACCAGCGAATCAGCAGCTCTTTGAAATCATCACTCTCTACATTACCGCCATGAAATCCGCCAATATCGGTTGTCCACCATGGTATGCCGCAAAGTCCCATGTGCAGTCCGGCACAAATCTGCTTACGAAAATCTTCGTAACTGGACCAAACATCTCCTGACCAGACTAAAGCACCATATTTCTGACTTCCTACCCACGCACAGCGAACCAGATTCACAAGCTCTGTCTGTCCCATGGACTGCTGCCCCTCATAAAATAACCGGGAGTATTCCCTCGGATAAATGTTGCCAATCTCCGAGACGGAACCGGCATGATAACGGTACAGCTCAAAATCATAATTCGTAAATTCCGGCTCTGCCTCATCCAGCCAAAAAGTCTGAATACCATAGTCGGCATAATTTTTCTTACATTTGTCCCAGACATATTCTCTTGTTCTCGGATTGGTGGCGTCCATAAATACATTATTACCATGGAAGGTCATCTGGACATCCACCCCGGAGTTCATTTTCACCAACAGCCCCTGCTGTTTCATTTCCTCAAAGTTTTCACTTCTCCACTCCACCTGAGGCCATACTGACACCATCGTCTCAATTCCCATATCGCGAAGTTCCTGCACCATTGCTTTCGGATTCGGAAAATATTCCTCATCAAAACGCCAGTCACCGCACCTTTTCCAATGATAGTAGTCAATGACAATTACATCAATCGGTATTCCACGCTTTTTGTACTCACGTGCAACCTCCAACACCTGCTCCTGATTGTAATATCTGAGTTTGCACTGCCAAAATCCCAAGCCGTATTCCGGCATCATCGGTACGGTTCCCGTACAAGCTGCAAACTGCTGTTCAATCTGCGTCGGCGTATCTCCCGCCGTAATCCAGTAGTCCATCTTCTTCGTGGACTCTGCTACCCATTCCGTCGTATTTTTCCCAAAATGCACCTCGCCAATAGCGGCATTGTGCCAGAGAAAACCATACCCCAGACTGGACAGATAAAAGGGGATACTCGCCTGCGAATTGCGGTGGGCAAGTTCGAGGTTGCACCCCTTTAAGTCGAACACCTCCTGCTGATACTGTCCCATGCCAAATATTTTTTCACTTGGATTCGACTCAAAGCTGACGGTAAGTCTGTAATTCTCCCCGGACAGCGAGCGAAACTTTCTGGCTTTTCTCGCAAGTGCCCCGCCATTAGACACCTCCCGCAGCAAAATTTCCCCATTCTTGTCCCGAAACGTAATTTGCAGAGCATTTCCCCATTCCTGAACAAATAGCTCTGCTGTAATATCTCCATTTTTTATGAGGGCATGACGCTCATCGGCAATCGTAATTTCCACAGAGGACGCCCCAGCCTCCGGCAGTTTTAACGCAATCTCTCCCGCCGGAATCTTGTCCATGAGGGACGATTGAACACGAAGACTGTTTGCTCCCCATGGGCAAATCATCAAAAGCTCCCCATCATTTCTAAAAAAAAGCTGTTGTTCTTTCTTTTCAAAAAATTTCATAATCCCTCTCCTTTTTCCGTTTACGGCTCAAAAGTTTCGTCTGTCTCATCGTCACTAACGGACGAACCGGACACAGATGAACCCGACACTGCATTACGAGAGGATGCTTTTTTTGACTTTTTGGATTTCCCGGCAGCCGACACTGCCTCCCCAGATAATGCCGAACCCGACACTGCTCCACCGGACACCGCACCACCGGACACCGCACCGCCGGACACCGCCTCCCCGAATAATGTCGAACCCGACACCGCCCCAGAGGATACTGCTGTCCCGGACACCGCACCTTCGGTAACGGCAACCTCACTTTCTTTCCCCCACGAAAATGGGTGACACGCCGCCAATAATAATATCAATACGGCAAGTCCGAGAATCGCTGCAATGATAACTGCCTCTCTTTGTGTCATTCTTCCTTTTGTCATTGTTATCCTCCATCTTTGTACATTTTGTATTAATTCGTGACAACTTAATATAATTCTTCGGTCTTGAACACATGATAACCTTCGTAGTGGTAGCTTGCATCGATGCCTTTCATGTACAACTCCCGGTCATTAATTTTGTCTGTCAGTGCTGCTTTTAACAAAACTTTGATTTCTACATCCTTCACCGGGCTGCGTTCCATGGCAAGAAGGTAATCGTTCTTATCTACTTTACTCCAATCCACTACTTTCTTCAATTCTTTTTTTAAAATAGCATCCAGCCAAATCCTTGTACTCCTGCCATTGCCTTCCCGAAACGGATGTGCCACATTCATTTCCACATATTTTTCTATAATTTCGTCAAATGTAGACTGCGGCATTTTTTCGACGCTTTCCAGTGCGGCGTTCAAGTACATTACCGGAGCAAAGCGAAAACCGCTTTTTGCAATATTCACCGTTCGCATTTCTCCTGCAAAATCATATATTTCGCTAAAGAGATGTCGGTGAATCTGTGCAAGTCCCTTATAGGTTCCCACTTCAAAGTCATCCAGCAATCCGTTTTCAAACAACTCCCTTGCTTTGGTTTTGCTGATTTTTTCTTCAACACGAGCAAGTTCTGACGAATCGGTTATTCCCAATTTGTTTTCCAGTGCCAAGATGCTGTTCTCCTCTCATATGACTATTTTTTCCACATCTAAATTTCTTCCCCATGCTAACCTCTATCATAAGCAAACGAGTGTTAGCCCTCAACCGCAGCACCATCCCCCGCAGCCGCAGCCATCGTATCTGCCACATCAACAACCTCCGGTCCTCCGGCAAACGCCTCTTGAGAATCCGCAGCCTCCATTGGGTCTTCGTTTTCCGGTTTTTCCTCATCATCCCACAGAGAATCATATTTCTTCCTCTCACGTGCCTGTGCCATCATCTGGGCATTTTTTGCCATTTGATACAAATCACTGTCGTATTCCATCAGCTTTTTTTCATCCGATGCCGGAACTGTATCCCCATGCATAATTCTTCTGGCAACAGTTATAATCTTTGCCAAATCATTAAACGCCTCTTCTTCCGCCTCTGTGCTTTGTTTTGTGGCAATCTCGTTAAATTTAGCATTCCACTGCTCCATCAATTGATCCATGTAAGTCTGATACTCACTCTGTTTTTCCGCAACCGCATTGTAAGTCAATTCCAATGCCGCCGATTCATCTGCATAAATAACTGCTCCGTTTTCGGTAGCCTTGATTTTTTCATCCAGCTCATTTTTTTGCTGTGCCAGCTTGAACTTCTGTACATTATAAGTTCTCAACTGCGAACTGTAAATACCTCGTGCCTCTCCTACTTTCATACTAATAACCCTACCTTTCCATAACCTGCAAACTTTGAGCCGTAGGCGCAAATTTGCGTGTGAAAAATTTATTTTTCACACTATCCTCCTTGATAAATTCCATCCTCTGAAAATCCGTTTTCAACTTTGCTCTGACGTTCTAAGATATGTCGGCAGAACAATTACCTACTTCTTATATCGGCTTATATGCGAAAATAGGATAGGCTGTTACCCTCTCATCAACACTGATACAGTCACCCCAACGAAAAGGTCTGATTTTTCTCCTGAATCATCACAACGTGTCCTCTCTGTTCCGGGTGCGTTTCCACAAATTTGCGGATAATACTATATTTCCCCCAGAAATGCATTGGAAAAATTTTATCCGGCTGTGTATATTCCAGCAGTGTCTCCAATCCCTGAGATGCAAGTTCACGCTGCCTTGGGTCAAATGGCACAAAAGCGACGTCTATCTTTCGTCCCCGCAGCTTTTCCATCTGCCGGATGTACGCCTTTTTTATATTATCATTGTACTGCTCACTCTTTTCTTTCCATGACCAGATATTTAAATCTCCCGCATGATAAATCGTCCGATTCCCGTAGGTAAGAAAATATGCCACTCCTGCGTCAGTAGATTTAAATGTCTCAATTGTGAGTTTCTCATCTCCCGGCAGTACAAACTCCTGCATCGTATTCTTTTTCACTGACGTAATGTACTGTTCCAGCGAAATCCCCTCCTCTTCGTACCTGTCAAACAGCCATTTGACCGGAACATCCTTCGACAGCACATAATGAATATTAGGATATTTTTTTACCAATTGAAATATTTCCGGATTGTAATGGTCCGGATGCTTGTGACTTACAAATACAACAAGCGTTTTTTGAGGATTCATTTCCGGAATACCGCCTTTATAATAATCGAATAAAAAATATACCTTCTCCATTTCCAGCAAAAAACCACTGTGGCTGATATAGGTAACCTTCATAATGCTCTCCTATCCTTCTATGCCAAATCATGCAATTTCTCTGTTTCATTTTCTTTGTAGAGAATTTTTTCTCTCGTTTTCCCTAAATATTTTGTGATTATTTTCAGCACAGAACCAACCAACACTGCGGCAATCACAGTTCCAATACCAACACTGCCAAGAGAGTGTAAAACAGCCAAACACGTAACCAATGATACAAGCACCATAGAAATATCAAAGATAAGTTTAACCGTAGAAAATTTAACTTTCGTAACCTGAGAGACTGCAAGCATCATTCCTTCACCAGCCAGAGGAATAAAATCTGCCGGGACATAGAGGAATATGCCAAAAGCAATCAGAACTGTACTAATCAACATCATAATCAGTTTTACAACTATGTTCTCTGGTGTTGGCAAGTATGCCATGAGTGAATTACAAAAGGTCGTAAACATTCCAAACAAAATTCCCGCCGGAATTTGCAGAAGATTTTTAATCTTAAATGCTTTCCTCAAAAGTAAAATCTGTGCTATTACAAGTATTACATGGAATATTATTGTCGCTCTGCCCATTTCAATGCCGAAAACACATGTTATCGTGTAGGGAATTGAACTGACCGGCGATACACCAAGACCGGATTTTACTGAAATCGCAATCCCCATAGTCATAATTAAAAATCCAAGCACATAAAAAATAGTTCTTATAAAATAATTCATTTGTTTGTTCATCATTTCTTCCCCTTACTCAATTCATCAGTTTATCCACTTATCTGTTCTGTTTTCTGTAATTTCCCCAGTGAAAAATCCAAAACATTTTTCCCACAATACCTATTCTATCAAAACTTTTTTACTATTACCACCATAAATGTTGACAACGTTTATCTGGCATAAAAAAGTCACTCCTATTTGGAATAGCATCACGAAAAAGTCCGCAGACATCTCCATCTGCGGACTTCCTTAAATCCTCAACTCCCCGAGTAGGACTCGAACCTACAACAACTCGGTTAACAGCCGAGTGCTCTACCATTGAGCTATCGAGGATTAATACCTTCAAAACTACACATTGTGAATCGAAGATTCACAACAAAGTTGCTTCGCAACTTTCCTGCACTTGACATTCTTCTCTTTCTTCACCTTCTCATCTCTGAACCAACAAGGTCAAGCCTTCGACCGATTAGTATCCGTCAGCTCCA
>CAZFHT010000003.1:0-43234 GCA_964518785.1 uncultured Eubacterium sp. | reverse complement strand
ATAGCGTCTGCCAGTACAATTTCGTATGTGTTACCAATATGCGGCTTGCCGGATGTGTAGGCAATCGCTGTGGTCAGATAATATGGCTTTTTCTCCATTTTCTTTACCTCCATTTTGCGTCTCAACTTCTTCCTATTTTATGGAAAAAATGAATACTTGTCAAGGTTCGTATTCACTTCGTTTAAAATCTATTAGATTTCATAAACCCTTGTTTCATATCCGGCGAGTTTCTCCTCTCCTTCCTCCTCTTGACCTGTGTACACATTTCTCATTTTCTTTTTCAGGAAAATGGTCTGCTCCTCTCTGGAATAATTCAGCACGAACAAATAGTTACGCAGAGCGATTTCAATATCTTTCGGTGCCTCAATCCATTCCCGGTAAGGCTCCGCTGCTTTCAATTTTTCCAAAAACACCTGTGCCACGTCAGCGGTAAAAACAGAACCGTAATAATATGTCTCGCCTTTTCCATATTGGTGATGAACCAATGCTCCGGCACCCTTGTAGTAACCTTCGTCATAGCTCGCCACAACTTCCGCCCCCTCCAATGCCGCCAACTGGTCATTGAACAGCGTAGTTTTCAGTTCGGTATCTCCCCACACCGCCTTCACAGAGCCTTCCTCGGGCGAAACCACAGTGTACTCCGGAATGTCTGTACCAGTCAGCTCTCTCACCAGTCCCGGCAGTTTCTCCGTCACACAAATGCCATGTATATCCTTGTACGCAGTGCGGCAGCCAAATACCAATGTGCCTCCCTGCCCGACGTAGGATTGTAACAGTGCCGCCCGTTCTTTTGTCATGATAACACCATGCGGATAAAAAACAACCTTGTATTTTGACAAATCCCCGGCTTTACAATGGTCTAAGTAAACATAATCATATGGTGTATGGGTGTGCTGGCAAGCCTGATAAAGTCCCCATATGCTCGCCTCATCCAGATTCT
Source organism: uncultured Eubacterium sp. (assembly GCA_964518785.1). Taxonomy (GTDB): domain Bacteria; phylum Bacillota; class Clostridia; order Lachnospirales; family Lachnospiraceae; genus Eubacterium_F. Next base: position 42,294 of record CAZFHT010000003.1, on the reverse strand, counting down.
TCTGCCATACGTCTGCCTGATTGTTCCATACATTGTCATAATCTCTCAGAATCGCTACTTGTGCTGTATAGACAGCTCCCGCCACAGCATCTAATTTTTTTAATTTTTCATGAATCGTTTTTATCTCTGCCAGCCGCCGATTGTCCCGCCCGGAATAGTCCAGAATTCCATGCCAGTACATCTCCGTCCCCATGGTGGCAGTACGCCAGCGAAAATAACTGATGAAATCCGCCCCATGCGCCACGCTCTGCATTGTCCACAATGTAATCTGCCCCGGCTTTGGCACCGGTGACATCATTTCCATGCTGCCATTTGCCCCGGACTGCTGTTCCATAATACCAAAATTTTTCGAAATTGACCGTACTTCCGACAAATGTTTACTCCAATTCCTGTCTTTGGTAGGGTCTTCCTCATGATACAAACCAAGGCAATAAGAAAAGTTCGGATAGGAGTCATACGTGATAAAGTCAAGGCTCTCCTCGGTCATGCGGTGAGAATCCAGATTCCCAAAAATTCCATTCGTGGTGATGAAGTCTCCCGGCTTAATGTATTTTCGTAATATGTCACTTTGAATTTTTGCATAGTGACACACACTCTGGGAAATAAATCGGTAATAATCCAGTTTCCGATGCGGATTTACCCGGTTCGTAGGTGTTATCCTCGGTACGTCCACTTCCTCCCACCTGGTATAGGTCTGGTTCCAAAATACCGTTCCCCACGCGTGATTTAATGTTTCCAATGTCCCGTATTTTTCTTTCAAAAATTGCTGAAATGCCTTTGTATCGCTCTCAGAATAAAATTCTGCTACCTCACAGTTAAACTCATTGTCAATCTGCCATCCGATAATTGCCGGGTGGCTGCCATAATGAGCTGCTGAATGTTCCACGATTCGTTTTGTCAACTCCTGATACTTGGGCGAATTATAGTTATAATGGCGGCGGAATCCATGCTGAAACGCCACCCCTTCAATCGTTGTATTCAAAACCTCCGGATATTTTTTTGTCAGCCACGCCGGAGGGGTGGCGGTAGGGGTACAAAAAATCACCTTCATTCCTGTTCTTTCTGCTGCCTCCAAAAAGCGGTCGAAGAAATGATAGTCAAAAACGCCCTCCTCCGGCTCAATGAGACTCCACGCAAATTCAGCAATACGCACTGTCTCAATACCGTTGGCAAGCATACGTTTCAAATCTGTCTCCCATTCACTCTCCTGCCAGTGCTCCGGATAGTAGCACACCCCTAAGGTAATTCTTTCACCATTTATCAGGTTCATAAGGTTCTTCTCCTCCTTTTATTCCTTCCCGACAAGTGTAACATAATCACCTTACGCCTTGCAAGGGGTTAATCGCTGGTTTTCCCAAAGTTTAGCTAAAGTTATGCTTTTTCTATTGCACATGTTACTCGTTCGTGGTAGAATAAAACACCAGAATTAATTTAACCACCCAAAGGAGGATAACCCCATGTTAATACTTGGTTCCCACGTAGGTATGAACGGCAAAGATATGTTGCTGAATTCGGTAAAAGAGGCACTTTCCTATGGTGCCAACACATTTATGGTTTACACCGGTGCGCCGCAGAACACCCGCCGCAAGGAGATTTCGGAACTTAACATCCCTGCTGCCCGCACTCTTATGGAAGAACATAATATGCACAACTTTATTGTACACGCACCATATATCATCAACCTTGCCAACACAGTAAAGCCGGAGACTTACGAACTCGCAGTAGAATTTCTCGCCAAAGAGATAGAACGCACTGCTGCCATGGGTGCAGACGTTCTTGTTCTCCATCCCGGTTCCCATGTGGGTGCCGGAGAAGACGCTGGCATTTCCAAAATCATAGAGGGATTGAACGAAGTTCTGACATCAGACACGCCCGTCCATATTGCCCTTGAAACCATGGCTGGAAAAGGCAGCGAACTCGGACGCTCGTTTGAAGAAATCCGTCAGATTTACGACGGCTGCAAATATCCGGAGAAACTTCGTGTATGCTTTGACACCTGCCATGTCAATGATGCGGGTTATGATATTGTAAATGATTACGAAGGCGTGATGAATGAATTTGACAAAATCATCGGTATCAGCCAGATTGCCGCCTTTCATATCAACGACAGCAAAAACGAACTCGGTGCTCACAAAGACCGTCATGAAAATTTCGGCAAAGGACACCTAGGCAGCGACGCACTAATGCAGGTAATCCGGGATTCCCGTTTTGAAACGATTCCAAAAATCCTCGAAACACCATACTACAAGGACCCGGAAAACAGCAAAAAATCCTACCCGCCATACAAAGAGGAGATTGCTTTGATTCGCTCACTCCTATAGAAACGCCGTCAGGAACCTTTTCACAATGGTCTTTTTGTATCGGCAGCCTCAATCACATCAGACAAACTATACATCTCCTGCTCACCGTAGCAGGAGAGCAATAAATAGTCCATTTCGTAAGCCGTATTCATTCGCTCCATCTGGCACTTCTCCATTTCCTCATCCGCCATGGTGACAAAAAATTCTCTCGCCGTTTCTCTGGAATACTTATAACCATACTGTGACTGCCAGTCCTCGTACCGTTTCTGTGCCACATAATGAATCAGCGGAAGAATGTCTCCTCTGCTCACAAGATGGCAGCATTTTCTCTGCTGCACCAGCAAATGATTCACCAATTGCTCCGCTTGTTTAACCGTTTTCGGAATAGATTTTACCGAAAATTTTGACAATACCTCGTGTGCCAAATCCGGACACAAATCATTTGGCTCCATTGTCATTAACATACTCCTCAACTGAGACAACAAAATTTCCCTTTCCTTTTGCTCTGCCACGTTCAAAAGCTGGGATACATACTTATTACTCATGAAAGAAATTCCCGATGGCAGCAAAAACTCCGCCCGATTTCGATAGCGAATACGTTTTGCCTTCACTTTCTCCTGTGGGATTCTGGCAGCAGAATAAATCTCCGCCAACAGGTCTGTCGTTCGTGTTGTCGGTGCAAATGCCATCGCCTTTAAGTTTGCGATAAGCATTTTATACTCCTTACTGATTCCATTTTTCTTTCTGCGTGAAACATTGGCGAGGTATTGAGAAAGATACTCCTCCCATTTCTCTCTGGAATAATGATTTTCCTTCAGCCATTCAAAATATCCGACCTCCTCCAATATGCCCAGCAAAACATTTCCGGCATCTTGTTTTATGTATTCCGAAACTTCTTCCTTCCAGTAAATAAACCGATTCAGAACGACCATGCTGTAGCCTTTAAACATAGACATGGACTCACACATACTCACAAGAAAATCTTCTTTGTTGTCATGCTGATGCTCCCGAAAAATCCCCCACAGCTTTTCCGTATGGGCGCACTGCTCCATCGCCGCCCTGCCATTCATTTTCCTCTCAAACAAAAGAATCATATCCTGACACTCCCGCCATGTCATATGATTGATAAGTCCATACAAATACACATATTCCCGATAATCGTTAATTTGTATCCCCGGCTCCAGCAGACCATGAACCAAATAATCCTGCAACTGCTGTTCCGACAGTGCCAGCACCATGGCAAAATGAAATATATGCTCCCGCTTTGGCTTAGTCGAAAAATCAATGCCAAACCATCCTCGAATCGTATTGGGCGACGCCACCTTTTCATGACGAATTTGGCGGTAAAATGTCAAATACGCACTTCTCCTAAGTTTCTCCTTCTCCTCGTCCGGCGTTTCGGCATCACAAAAAGTTTCATTCTCCTCCTCCGAAAGCCACTTCCCCACCATATACTCATCGAAGTGCATAAAATGTTCTTGCTCATTCAAATACAAAACATTTTGCTGCAATGTTCTCTCCACATCATTTCTCTCCATCTTCGCCACCTCCAGCGACTAATCGATTATTGTAAAACAGAATCCAGACTGCCTGCGATATCCTCCTGCGGTGCTTTCGTTGTGCGAGGTGTCTCGGTCGGATTAGAAAGAGACTTATTGTTCGTCTTTTCCTTTGCCCCAAGGCTGACATAAATTTTCACTGTTTTTCCCGGAAGGCACTTTTTCTTTTCACCCGGTTTTTGAGTAATCACGTTCCCCTTCTTCACCGTCTCGCTGTGTCTGGATACAACCTTCACCTTAAAGCCCGCCCCTTGTAGTATTTTCTTCGCCTTCTTTTCACGCTTGCCAACTACAGACGGCACTTGTATTTTCTTTTCCACAAATGCAGTCGGTGACGGTGACGGCTGTGGTGTTTCTTCTACGGAAATCTCCACTGCGGAAACACTGGCAGCAGAAACGCCCGTCTGCTCGACAGACACATCCTTTGAAATTCCTGCACTCTTTTGAAACAGAAAAAATGCACCAACAAAAATCAATAACAAAAAAACACCCGCCCCGCCTTTTGCCATGGCAGTACGCTTTTCTGCATTTTGCATTTTCTTCAGCTCTCGCCCCAAACTGGTTCTTGTAAAAATAACTCCGGGAGCAGACTTTTTCTCCGGAACAACACTGGCATGGAAAATCTTTTCCTGTGCTTTCATTGGTTCCCGGTAAAGCACCTCATAAAATTCTGCCACCGTCTGGAAACGCTCTTTTGACTCCACTGCCAGCCCCTTCATGACAGCCCTGCTCTGTTCCCCTGTTATATCAAGCTGTTTCATTTCCACAAGAGAAGGAAGTTCATCCCGGCTGATACGCTCTGTACAATTCAGCGGCACCTCTCCCGTCAGCATAAAATACATCGTGGCACAAATACCATAAACATCCGTCCAAGGACCTTGTTTTCCAGTGCGGCTGTACTGTTCAATCGCTGAAAAACCGGGCTTGTACATCATCGTTCTCGTCTCATCATCAACCGAACTCATCCAGCGCATGGCACCAAAATCAATCAGTGTCACTCTCCCATCCTCTCGTATAATCAGATTATCTGCACTAATATCCCGATGTATCAGTTTTTTCTCGTGCATTGTCTGAAGAGAGCGAAGAACCGGCTGCAGCATGGAACAAACCTGCTGCCCCCTCAAAGGACCATATTTTCTCACATAATCACGAACACTGGTACCTTTGACATATTCCATCACAATGTAAACCGTATTATTTTCTTCAAAGAAACTGCGAACTCTCACCACACTCTCACAATTATCAAATCTTGCCAGCAGCCTTGCCTCTTGAAGAAAAGAGCGACATCCCTGTTCAAACTCCTCTGCCGGCTTGCCGCTGTGTATATGAAGTTTCGCAGAGCCGCTTGCCGTCATATCCCTTTCCACAAGTCCAACCGGATAATATTCTTTGATTGCAACAGTGTCCAGCAGCACGTTGTCAAATCCCAGATACGTAATGCCAAATCCGCCTTCACCCAGTACCCGTCCCACTGTATACGCTCCATTGTGCAATTTATATTCAAGCGGCAGTTGATGAACGTCCACCTTATATTTCTCAGGAATAAAGTGACAATGCTCACATCTTCCGTCCCAAGACAAGGGTTCCATGCACCCCATACACCGCTTTTGAAATTCTGTCATGCCATCACTCTCCTGCTGTGTATTTTCTATCACAATCTGATTTTCTTTTCTTTTGAAAATACACTGTAAATCTTCTTGCCCTTTTTCACTTGATAAGTCCGCACTTTACAGCGGACTACCACATTCTTCACTCCATAAGTCAATCGCAGCCTGCCCTTGTATTTGGAAATGGATGAATTTTTTAACTTCGCCTTTTTGTACCTTTTTCCACGAACCGCCACATACAGCTCAACATTTGTCCCTTGATATTTTTTCAAGAAAATCTGCATATACTGTCTTCCGTCAGCCAGCCGCCCTTTGCTTAACTTTATCGTTGGAGCCAAATAAGTCGTCTGCACCGCAACACTGCTGTTCTTTCCACATACCTTTTCACCATTACTCATAGAAAAAGCACGAATCCGATAGTAATATTTGCTGCCCTCTTTAACTGACTTATCCACATAATATATCTTTTTCAGACTGCTTTTCAACAATTTGTAGCCTGTCGACTTCTTTGCAGAACGATAAATGTCGTACCCCTGTGCAAATGAATTGCTGTTCCAAGACAATTTGACCTTTCCATTTGACAAAACTGTCGTTTCCACGTTGCCAACCGCTAATAACTCCTTATCTATCGTAGTAGAGTTCGCTGGTTCCGCTGTCGGTTTGACTGTCTCTGTTGGTTTAACCGTCTCTGTTGGTTTAACCGTCTCTGTCGGCTTGACCGTCGCTGCCGGATTCACTGTCTCTGTCGGCTTAACTGTCTCTGTCGGCTTGACCGTTACTGTCGGTTTGACCGTTGCTGCCACTGTCACCTCTGCTGCCGCCTCTGGCGTTTTCTCCGATATCGATTCTTCCGTCGGCTTAACTGTCGCTGCCGCTGTCACCTCTGCTGTTGCCTCCGTCGTTGGCTCTGCTGTTGATTCGTCCGTCGGTTCTTCCGATGGTTCTTTCGTCGGTTCTTCCGTTGATTCCTCCGATGGTATAGACGTCGCTGTTGCCTCCGGCGTTGGCTCTACTGTTTGTTCTACTGTCGGCTCTGCTGTCGGCAATATCGGTTCGTCTCCCTCCTCCACGCCAAACACCGGATGTCCGACTTCGCTCTCTTTCCACACAGCATACTTGTCTGAATTTTCCTCTTGATTTTTCTCCTGCACCCACGAATTCAATTTTTCTAATGTTTCCTCTGAGTAGACTTCGCACTCCTCAAGCCATCCCGTCTCTGAATCTCCCAGCAGCGGCAGTGAAATCTCATCCGAATAAAAACAATGCAAAAAATATCCGTAACTGCCACTTCCCGCAAGATAACCACTTTGGTCTGCCTGCACTCCACCAAAATTGACACAATTTTCTACCGGAATCCAATCCGACTTCTCCTCCTCACTATCGTTTATCTCTCCCACCAAACCTCCGGCTATACCGCCCTTCATATTTCCCTTGTTATAACTATTTTGAATACGAGCTTTTGAACAATCATATAAGTTTCCCACAAGACCGCCGGATATGACTACTGGCGGCTCGTTATCACGGAAAACCATATGAAATTGAAATGAACGTACACTACCATAATTTACGCAGTTATAGACCGTCCCCGTTTCCATCTTTCCAACAATGCCGCCAACATATGCGTCCCAACCATCTTCCACAGCGTCATTTTCTTCCGATATATCCATATGGTTAAAACAATCTCGAATCACAATTGTCCCTTTTCCCATGGCATTCCCCACAATACCACCCCATTGGTCATGGCAGGCAATGGTAACATCTCCCTCACTGACACATTGGGAAATCGTAACATTTCCTTCTTTTTCCGTTTCGATATCTCCAACAATTCCTCCCAGCGATTCTCCATTGGTTTTAAACTCATTAACTTCTTTACTTTGCACACTTCGACACCCAGAGACAGAAACCGTTCCAGCCTGTGCCACAATTTTCCCAACAATTCCACCAAATTTAACGAGCCCACAACCATTACAAGGTAACTGAGTGGTGCAGTCTTTTATCTCTGCCACTTCTCCTGCATCTTCTGTCTTAATCTCACCTACAATACCGCCGCTTACGTCACCACTTCCTGAGCACTCCTGCGTTTTCTTCACTTTGCAATTTTCAATCACTCCGCTTTCCATCACTCCGGCAACGCCGCCAAGATACTGCGGTAGCCATAAATCCAACTCATCTACAAGACAATCCCGAATCACCCCTCTATTATCCCCCGCCATAGCACCAATATAACAATACAATGTATTCCCTATAATATGAATTATTGAACTCAAAACCTTACAATTTTGAATCACACCTCTGTTCTCCCCTGCCAGCATTGATATAAAGGATTTATCCGAAGTACCCCCCTCATTATTATTATAATATACTAAACAATTTTCTATCGTCAGGTTTTTTATCACTCCCGTTTCCCCTACCGTATCAAACAAACCATTTTTTATACTGTCGCAAAACCACATCCCGGAAATCTTATGCCCACCGCCATCATAAGTTCCCTCAAACGCCAAAGAACTCGAATTTTCCGCAATGTCCAGTGCCGCCGAAGTCAATCCGGTTTCTTCAAGCGTAATTTCCTTCTTTCCCGTCTCACTTTTATAAACATTGCCACTCCACAACTCAATGGCTCCACAGACTACTCCGTCATTACGGATAATTATACGAGAAGAACCTTGTATATCCATATAAAAAGTAAATTTGCTGACCTCAATATCTTCCGTCTGTAAAAAAGTTATCCCATCTGTTTTCGAAACCGCTTTGTAATCAATAAAATACTCAAGTTCCTCCTTCGAAGATATCGTCACCACATACCCCTCCGGCACTTGAGTATCCATCTCCCCATCATGCCAAAACTCCGTCATAGTAATACTGTCCTGCTGTTCCTCTTGTGCCGACACCGTCGGAGTTACTTTCGAGACACAACAAAAACCCAGCCCGTTAACAAGCTGAGAACACAGCGACAAACATAACAAAATCACCAGTAATTTTTTACCTCTCATAATTCCCTTCTCCTTTTCTAGCATAACTCTATCATAGCATATCAGAAGGATTGGAAAAAGATTTTTTTGTCAAAAAGTGTAATAAAAAGGCAGAAGGTTATGTGGTCTCCCAGATAACCTTCTGCTTTTAGCAATCTACCCCTTTTTTGATGTAATATACGTTTTCCCGTCTGTCGTACACAATTTCCTCCCCATAGGAATAATCACTCAGATATCCCCGAATATTTTGAATATCCCTGTCAAAACTTCGAGGCTTACTTCCTGTTTCCAGACAAAACCGTTGCTTATTCACTTTTTTACCCTTTATCAACTCTGCATAAAGAAACAACACCCTTGTAATCTTATCCATCATTCTCCTAAACACCTCATATGTATCTGTGTTATTTTATCCTACCATATGACATTGCCACATTATGTCGTACTGTTCTTTTTTCTTCAAAAAAAAGAACAGTATCGACAAATTTTTTCAGCAAATGTAATGTTTTAGAAGAAGTATACTATAGGGATGTCGCCAAGATTTTCACTTTTTGACACAAGGAGTCCGATTAATTTTGCGATAATGTCCTAGTAGTTAAACACCTTCTTTACGGTCTTACTCCAATTGCCATAAACCTTTTTTCCGTTAACTACCTTATATGCTCTAACTTTCGCTTTCATCGCATAGCAGGAAGAAAAACCTACATCTGCTTTTGTTTTCTTCGTATTTTCAGTCCACTTACCCCAAGATTCGTCATATGAACTATCTTTTTGATAGAACTTCACCTGATAACCAGACGCCCCACTAACTTTTTTCCAAGTAATTCGGTATCGTACCCCATCCCAGCCCTGATTCGACATCTTTACCTCTTTAAAGTTTGTAAGGTTTTTAACCTGTCCCACACTATATGCACTGGATGTAGTTGAAGCGGATACAGCCAATGACAGCATTAACATAACTGCGACAATTACCTTGATTGTTTTAAATTTTTTATCAGCTTTCATATTCTTTTCTCTCCTTATCTTATCTAATTAAATTTTTCATTTTACCAACCCACAGAAGATAAATCATGCCATTTACGGAAATAAAGAAATGTTCTATTTTTTACTTCCAGAGATGCACGATTATAATCTGACTCTTTTGTAACTTTCATCGTAAGATTAAATCTGTGTTTCTTCGTCAGCGTAATTGTTCCTTTTCCCTTATTCCCCCATGAATCCTCCCATTTGAAAGTAGCTTTATTTCCCTTTACCTTTGTTTTTATAACACCCGTTTCATACAATGGTGAATAATTTTGTCCATCATAGCTGATATATAAAGTCATATCTCCCGACTTCGTCAGTTTGCCGATGGTCACATTATAAGCACCATGTTTCTCATTTGCTGTCTTGTAAGAACCTTTGAGGTAATAGGTACCAACAAAGTTTTTACTTGTTACATATTTTTTTACACTTGCCTCAGAGACGCTTGCCTGAGACAGCGAGCATACCCATCCGCACAGTACAATAATAACAAACAAATTAATAAATCTTCTCAACTTCATTTCCTTATCTCTCCTTTTCAATTTTATTCTACTTTCCCTGCACCAATCCTTGTGCAGTAGCAATACTTACTAAAAAACCCCCTAAACACACCTCCTCTATACCCCTTCAACCACACTGACATAACAGCCGGAATCGAAGATTTTAATATTTTGTTCATTTAATCCGCCCATTTCTTTATTTTTCTTTTATATATTAACATAGCTATGTCATTTTCATTTTCACTTTTTGACACAAGCAAGAGCAGTCGATTCCACTGCTATCTCCCCACTCATAATTGCATAATTCAGAATGTGGCTTACCTGACTGGATTCTGCCACGCCGGTTTTACACCACATAGCAAAATGCTCACAGTTATTTGTTGCCAGATTATAATCCGCTTCTCCTATCCGGCTCTTTGCTCGCTTCATTGTTTCCTCCAGCGAATACACATTTCGTTTTTTTCTCTGAAAAGTGCCATTATAAAAATCCACACCGGAATTAAACAGAAAAGAGGTGGATTTCTGAATTTTTACAGGTCTTCCGTCATCAAACCAAACTACAAAAAAAGTGTCGGAATCTTTGATAAAATCTGAAAATGGTGCTTCATGAATGGTTACTTTGCCGCCAAAATCCCTAGTCTCACCACAATAATGAATTACCCTGCCCTCTCCCATATAGATAGCGTAATGTTCATAAAGACCGTTTCTGGAAACACCGAGAACATCTCCCGGCTTTATGAAATCCGGTGCAGTAAGACGCTGAATCTTTTCCAGCATTGCATTTTTACTGCCATTTGCTTTGCGGATATTATCCGGCGATACAATTCTTGCCTTTCCGGAAATAATATTTATCTGACACCTCCACAAGCTCCTGACGGATACGGTTCTCCAAAACGGACTGTCCGATTTCACACGCATTTCCACATTGGGACAGTCTCCTATCATTTCTATCCAATTTGCTTTGTATTTTAATAATTCATCAAAACTGTTCAGGCAGGAAACCAACTCGTCCATAAAAGTGCACCTCCCTTTTCCCAATCACCCCTAAAAAATATCTTCTAAAATACCATGTATGCATCCAATAAATCCACCCAAAACTGCCCCGGCGATTGCCCCCGGTATTCCGAGTATTGCTCCTCCGATTTCTGCCCCGGTGTCCACGCCGTCAGAAATATAATCAAAGGAATCATAAAAGCTCTCTTTTACTTCCTCGTTGTAATCCATATCTTTATCATTATGTTCATAGTTGTCGGAATCGGTATTGATTCCCTCCATGACAGCAACTCTCTTCTGTGCCGGCATAGCCTCTAAGATGTAGTAAAGAAGTTTGGAAAGGTTGTAAGGTCGCACAACGTCTCCTGACTCCTCCTCATACCCTGCACAATAATACACAGGATTGACATCAAGCTCCGAATCTTCCTTTATTCTTGCCTTAATCGATGCAACCTTTTCATTTAGGAAAGCAACCAGCGTCTCATCTGGTTCATTCTTCTCATAATCCCAGTGTCGTCCGGTTTTCATGGCAATATCTGCCTGATTCAGTGCTACTAAAATTCTCCCCGTCTCATCCCCTAATTCCGGAATAATCACATCATTTAGAATTTTATAAGAAGTTCCCAAATCTCTGGTGGAGCCGTCTAAAATCACTAATACTAAATCAATCAAAGCATTTCCAGCTTCATCCTCTTCTCTAAGAAGTTCGGTGATAACCTCCTTGTGATGCTCGTCAATTTCCGTACCATCTCCAAGTCCCGGCGTGTCCCAAAGTACAAGGTTTCCTATTTTGTACTTTTCAACATCCTTTGTCTCCGGGTCTGCCTTGCTTCCAACCTTTGCAACTTCAACATATTGGAAATTCTTAGTCCCTGCAGTTTCTTCACCCTCGCCAATTTCTCCTGCGTCATTGCTCCTCTCCCCTTCTCCGCAGGCAAAGAGGGCATTAATAGTTGAACTCTTGCCGCAGCCGGTAGCACCAACCAGCATAATATTTGTTTCTGAATTGCAAAATGTTCTAAGTCTCTTTAATAAATCCTTTTTCTCCTCTTCTGATGATTTGCTCTTGAGAATTTCATCCTCCAAAACATCACACAGGTCATCCATATTTTCTTTAATTGTTCCTTCTCCCGCTTCCGCCCTGTCAAGAACACCCTCAATGTCCAGGTCTAATTCCACATTCTTAAATAAATCGGATATCATATATTTTTCCTCCCTTTTTTCTTATAATTTAACCCTATTATAAATCGCCGCCATGACACTTCTTGTCACTCTGAAAAAAGGGAAGAAAATTTTTCATGTCTTATGAAACATTAATTTTCTGTTCCCTCTTAGGCTCAGAAACAGCTTTTTCTTGTTTTATGTTTTTTTCTTCTCCCATATGTTCCAATTTATTTTTCATCAATTCCAAAATAGAAGCATTAGAACAATCGTCTGTCCCAAAATACTCTTTCAGTACACACACATCACTTATTCCATTAAGGCCCTGATACGCAAAAGCGTACTCGTTTGCAGACAGACCTTCCCTGTTTAATATTTCTCTCGCATACATTTTGAAGTAGAAATCCATCAAAGAACTCCCACCTTTGATGCTATGCTTTACATTCGATTGATCAATTCTGTTTAAGGTAGAATTAAACACTTCCTTCAATGATGTCTGCATAAACAATTCCGCATTTTTTACATATCTGAACAACTCGAATAAACCTTGCTGTTCTTCTTTTTCCGGAATCAGGGATATTGTTATTTTCTCCCCATCGACTAACTGTTCTCTTTTAACATCTATATATACTATATTTGCTGAATCATTTATTGCAATTTCAATATCATGGTTTAAAAAATATATTTCTCCCCCCAATTTCAATATTCCGGGCGAAATACTAAACCTATCATTTTCTCCAATCGAAATCTTAAATCCATCAATTATTCCATCTCCATACTCTGAATAAAATAATTGAATATACGTCTGCGGATACTCTTTCAAAGACTCAAGCATATAATCCTTTAAAATCAGACCTTTACTAAATTTAGGTTGGAAGCTCACTACTGACACCTACTTTCTACCATCAAAAAATGTTTCCTGTAAAATATCCATTTCAAATGAACAGAATTCAACATCTCCCCTGTAAATTTTTCCTTTGTCATCTGTATACACAGGAATGATATTAAAGCCCCATCTTTCTTTGTCAAGAAATACATAAATATATTTCTTATTCTTTGGCAAATTATCTATCTCCTCCTGACTAATCTTATCATGACAAATCTTCTTTAAATCATTGAATTTAACCTCTTTATACTGTACATTCTCGTATACATATTTATATGGCTCACCTATCTCCTTATCAACGTTCCTCATATGGAGGTAAATTTCTTTTCCGCCATTAGTTATTCTACGCTTAACGGCAGGCTGTCCCCAATCTTCTCCTTGTTCAAACATCCTCTTATCTTCATCATTTTCATTTTTTATATAAACACTGATAGGAATATTCTTCGTGTCATTTCTAAGTTCTACCTCAATATTAGATTTTTCAAGTGCATGCAAATACATAACTGCTCCTTTTAAACAAAGCAATTTCAACTCTTCTGCATCATTTCCTTTTGAATGAATTCGCCCACTTTTAATTTTCTTACCCGGCAAAAATTCTTTCAACGATTCCATAAAAATATTAATCTTTGAAGACTGACCTGATAATTTAATCTGACTGTAATCATCCAGTTTCTTTTCAATATATAAACCATTCAAAAATTTTCTGACAAGATAATAAATATCCGCACGCAACAATTTATCAATTTCTTTTGCCGTAAATGTAACATCAGGATATCCTTCTTCCTTAAACTCTCCATTGCTATTTACCATGGACAATCTCCAGTTAGGAATTTGATTTATGTGCAAATCAATATCGGTGTTGTTCCCTCGCTCTTTTTCAAACGTATATCTCGAGATTGAAGTACTTCTATAAAACTCTTTTTTCATCTCCTCTGCCAATTTCCACAAAAAATAAAAATTATTCTTCACCTTGTCATATATCTCTTTTGGTTTATTTTCGTAATCCTTGTATCTAGTCGGAATAACCTCCTCAGCACGATTATAACTCTCATTCAAAGTCTTATATACATCTTCATAGCGGGCTTTAACATTAACATCGTCATCATTTTCCAGTTCACCCTCTATATATGAAAACAACGCATTAACATCCATATCAATCATTTGATCAATACCAAGACGACCATTTCCTTCATAATGTGCGACATAAACAATTTTCATATATTGCATAATTCTGTATGTAAGATTATTGCCGCCAAAATTCACATCACCATTCATATATTCTGTATTAATATCAAGATTTATAATTCCATCCTCGTCCTTCTCAATCGTGTAACTGCAAGATGCAAGATCCGAAGTTCCTCCTCCGCAATCAATAATCAAGGCTTTCTCTTGAACACCATTTTCATAATTATTATCTTTTATCTGATTACTGATTATGCTGTATAAAACAGCAATTCCCTCATCAATAGCATGGTCTTTTTCCAAAACATAACCGTCCGCAGCCAAAACATCCGCATAAATATCCAACACTTTTTCTTTGAGTTTTACCGGTGCCGAAATATGTATATTTTTAAATTTGCACTTAAACTGATTCTCTGACTCCCTAATAACAAACTTAAGATAGGCAGCAATAATATCTTTCCTTGACACTGTCGCCTTATTGCCATCAGCATCCTGAAGTTCTTCATTAACATTCATATTCGATGTCCATCGTTTTATCTCCATAAAGCAGCTTGCTTTTGGACAATAATTATCATCCTTTATTCTTCTGGCAGCTTCATGACCAAATAAATATTCAATCTCGCCATCTTTAATTCCATCCACATATACAATAGTTGGTGACAAATTATTATAAGACAGAAAACTTCTGTCTTTCTTAAAACATGGCTCTGTTATAGGGAATTTTGTAATATTTACATGATTTAACCTAACATTCTCATTTATAACAGCCAAATTTGAGACATTATCGACATACTTGTCGTCCAAAAAACAACCAACCGTTGTATTCGATGTACCAAAATCAATGCATAAGTGAGTACTCGCCGTCTGTGTTTCCTGATAGGAAACTTCAATTGGCACCTTGTAAATATTGCAGGCTGAAGTTGTATCAGAAAAAGCAAAAAAATACTTGGTATTTTCATGAACTCCAAAATTTAATTTTTCACTATAGGCAACCAAAAAACATTTTACTTCATTTTCATCTGTAATATAAGTCTTAATGGCAAAGATTCCAACCGGGGTATCATCTCCATTAATCAGCAAAACGAAACTATTAAATCGTCCCGAATCCGGTGCAAAATCAACCTCAATCCGGTCTTTTTCATTTATATCCAACCCTGTATAAAAATCCATCTTACTCGGAACTGTAATTTTATCTGTCTCCTTCAATGGATAATCACTAATCTTTTTGGGAAACACGCCATGTTCATCACAGTGCTCCTCAGGGTTTATAATTTCATCAATAATATTTAACCATTTTTCTGTATCATACATACTTCTGCACGCTCCTTTATTAGTATTATTTTTTTTCTGCTTTTCAGTTTCTTTTTGTTTCTTTGTCGATGTTTTTTTCGATACAATTTCTTCTTTTTCATTACCCAGTGGAAAAAAGATTTTCATTATATCACTAACCTCCTGTACAGAATAATCTGTTTTTCTCATAAATCCGTTTCCGAAATAATGCTCTAATACTGCATAATATGTTTCCTCACCAAAAACCGCTCCAAGTTTCAATAAATATTCACACATTTTGTCCCTAGTATTTAATTCTTCGTAATCTCTTTTATGAATAGACATAGCTGTCTCTCCTTCCTACAATATCCATATTTCATTTAATCTCATGGTAGCTTCTGTACCAATTACTCCATAATGATACTGCCAAACTATTTCTAGTTTTAATTGAAAATTCCAAAATAAATCAATTAACAAATTTAATTCACTTCTATTTTTTTCTGAAGCAGAACTACTAATATACAAGTAATATCTATCTGTACTCTCCTCATAAATTAAAGAATTTTTTTCAAAAAATCTTGTAACTGCCCATATAAAACAACCGTCGTCCTGCGTCTTTGCCTGTAAATGTTTCAATAAGGCTTCTACAAGCACCAACTTCTTATTTTTTTCTAAATCATTATAACGATTACAAATTGATACCCCAAAGTAGCCCTTGCGTATTAATAATTCCAAATAATCTAACTGTACCTGTTGTTTATCCAATCCTCTTGCCAAATCTAAGAGAGCCAAAAAATGAAAAATAATGTTTTCATTTTTCTTAAAATCTAGTTCGCTTGCTTCCTGCATAATATCCACACTGCCAAAAATCTCCGCAAACCTTATCAATGGATTAACACTACAAACGGATTCAACTTCCATCTCCGTTAAAACTTCCATATAAGGAGATGATATATCGTTTATTATATATGTCTTATCTTTATCATAATCTTCCCAAATATATGCCATCACACACCACCTACCCATTCTATTTCAGGATAATAATACTCCAGATAGGACAATGCAAAATTAATATAATCTGACGGATACAATACCTCTTCATTTAAAAAGAATTTAACATAAACTCGAGACAGTTTTGCATACCTAATCCTGTCCATATTTTTGTATTTGTACTTTGATGAATACCTCAGTATTATTTTCGATATATCTGATTCGGCAGATACAATCTCACAAGTATTTCCTTTATAGTTTCTAAACGGTGCTATCGCATACTCAACATCACCTTTACTCAAAATTCTGGGATTATGAACAAGCCCTTTATCAACTTTATTTGTATAAATACGTTTTTGGGAAGATAATAACTTAATTTCCTGTCTCCCCCAATCAATATCACATTTCTCAACGAGAAGGAACTCTTCCATTTCACGATTTATTATAATTTTTGTTTCCTTTTCAAGAAATTCCACACTATATACCAGTGTCTGATTATTCTGCGGTATAACATAATAATGATTTCCGGTATTTTTATCCACGCTAAATAAGTAAACATATTTTGTAGTGTTTCCATATGGAATCTTTTCATCAGCAGCTTTGCTTCCCGAACAGTTTAACTTAACATTCCATAGCAAGGATGTATTTTCCAAAACTTTGATGCCATTTTCTTCAAAATCATAGTGAATCTCTTCTATATCTTCCGGCAGCTCCTCTGTTGGGCATGCCCTAAAGCATTTTGTTACATATGGGGAGTTTACAATAGGATATTCTGAACCATATAGCTCTGTAATTTTAAAAATAATATCCTGCATTTTATGAAATGAATTATCATATTTCAATTGATACTCAAATTCTCTGATATCACCATCACACACGTACTTTCCCTTAAATTTTTTATCCACATCATTATCGCCTACAACTCCTCTGAGTTGTCTATAATCTTCGTCAACAAAGACTATGTCTGAAGTACTGATGTCAATACCAATATTACTCATTTCATAAAATTTATCTTTTATATCATTTGAGACTAACGCTGAAACAACTTCACCAAAACCACTCTTTTTCTTTGGTTCACAAACAGACGCATGAAGCCCATCTATGGTATCATTCGTATACTGACACAAGGCTGAGAACATTCCCTTCATGATATCTTTCATCACATCATTTTTTTCATTATTCTTGTCATATACGAAATTTGAATTATCTATTAGGTTCTCAATTTCCTTTAAATCTAATTTATACATCAGTTTATACTTACCCCGCTTTTTCCTTTAATATTTACTTGTGATGCTGATAAACTAAATTTGCTATTTCCATCTATTTCCACACCGTCACATTTTATCTTAACTCCAGTCGCAATTTCAACATCTCCCTTGCCTGTGCTTATTGAAACCTTCTCCCCATTCATAGATACCACACATTTATCACCCATACTGATATCTGCACTTTCTTTTGTTATCACACACTTATATTTTGTATTATCAAACACAAAATTTTCTCCATTAATTTCTAAGTACGTATCATCATCTATAAATATTGACTTTGTTTCACAATCTTTGTACCTGTCATCAAATGCCTCCGTTCTTAGTACATTTAATACAATGGGTTTTCCATCGTATACAAGAACATCAACTGAATCTCCTTTCGATGGTATACATACTAAACCATATTTCCCGGATGCGTAAATACTGGAAACCGGAATCCACATGGCATTATCTTGCATAACATCTTCATATGGTTCTTCAAACACAACCTGCACACGACCAAGTTTAGCTTCATCCTCGTTCTCTATAACTTTCGCTTTCAACTGATACGTCAAAAAATCATTTTTTTTCAAATTATCTATATTTTCTGACATGAAATATGTATATACATATTCCTCATCCTTTTTTTCAAATTCAACTCTATCTACTAAATACTCCTTATTGTCATACCTAACAATTGTGCCAAATTTCAATTTCTTCTTTAATTTGCATTTTATTTTTCCATGTGTTTCACTAATTGTTTGCACAATGTCAACTACATCCTCGTCCGAAAACGTATCTCCTGAATCTTCCGGATTCCCAACAATAATTTTCTCTCCGAGATAAATATTCTTCCCCAAATACAATGCGAATTTCTTCAAAAAATTCCAATCTGTCTCTTTGCTCTGAATAATAATATCCGAAACCGCATCCTTTTCTTCACTTTGATAAGACACATTTTCCAACCCCAATGCCTCCACAATGTCTTCAGGTTTTTTTTCTTCATCCTGAAACACTCTATATTTGAGTTCTTTATCAAACTGAATAGACTTACCTGTAACAACAGTTTCTATTGTTGCACACGAAATATCTGTATGAATTTTCATTTCGGTAATATATCCTTCCATTGAAAATCCATCATCATCCTCTATCCTACATTCATTTCCTATCAATGACTTATATTTGTCCAAATTCTTCTCTTGTACAGATACAGTAAATGAACACTTCATATGCTCATTTACTGTAATCACGTACTTAAATGAATCAAGACTTATAATTTTTTCAAATCCTGATATTTTCAAACCAATCACCTAGCACTCAACAACAATTGTATCTATCGAACCTTTTCTTTGCTTCATTTCCAAAATAAATGTTCCGACTGAGTCCTCACCTTCAGACTCATCATCCGTTTGATATTCGTCAAATATTTCTGTATAATTTGTACAATACATATTTTTCAAATAATAATCCCTGATTAAGTCTCCCCCTGAATATACCTGAATTGAAACTGTTTTATATGCCTCGCTCCTTGTTGTCTTCATAGACCAGTCAAGAATCTCCTTTGTCTCATTTTGAGACTTCTCATTCAACACTCCCTTTACCGTCAAAGTATTATATAAAGTCTCAGAACGCTCCGTAGCCGATTTGTCATTTTGGAAAATGCTGAAATCAATCTTCTTAATTATCGTCTCGTCATTAATGTTAATAGAACCATTTTCACCTTCAATACATATTGCGTACTTCATTTTATTTCTCCTCGCTTTCTACATCATTAATTTCAATATCATCCCATACTTCCTCATCTTTGTTAAACTTAACAACAAGTTTATGTTTCTCTTGGTCAAAATCAATTGTCTCTCCTTCCAGAAGAATTCTATTTGCGTATTTTTTCTCCTCATCCTTGTTATCACGTTTCCAAGAATTGGCATAGTTGTTGATAAATTCCTGAACACTCTTCTCTGTAACATAATCACTGGATGCTCTAAGAATCTGGTCAACAAGATTTCTAACAAGAGTTTTGTACAGACTCTTGTAGTTACCATTTTTGTCTCTCTTCAGTGTTCTAGCATTGAGAACATAACTATTGTTCAATGCCTTTCCATCGTAAATAATCTTGTTATCTGCAAAGACAAAGCCAAAACGACTTTCCATAATCGCATCTTTCGTTTTCTTTTCCATTTCCGTCGTGGTTTCTCTGTTGAGTTTCGTAACAATTCTCTTAGAATTATCCCCTTCTTCAATATCAAATCGCACGCAAGGATATTTGGAATTTACCTTGTATCCCTTTGATTGGAGATACTTATAATTCTGTATACCAACCATCATACCTGCTGCCACGTACGCTGAATCAAGATATATTCCAGGAATAATAACATATGCATTCTTTTCTTTTTGTTCTTCCGCAACATACTCGGTTCCTATTTTAACGGCATTTTTTTCTTTTGGTAAAATTGTAAAATTTGGATAGGTAAATACCGCATACTCACTATTTACGCTTTCAAAATCTCTTCTATACTGAGTTACATTTTTAGCTGTTAGTTCAACAAACCCCGTGCTTTCTGAAGCTTTGTAGTTCACAAATGTCATAATCTTAACTTCAGAAAGCAACGAAAGCATTTCCTTGGCAGTCTCCAAATTAACCAATCCATTTTTACTCTTTGAAGAAGTCGGCATAGCAGCCGTTCTTTTTGCAAACGGATCTGTTCTTTCTCTTTTTACATGACTCCTTGCCTCGTCAGGTTCATACGCTATGGCAGGGATGATTCCGAACCATATTTTATTTATATCTTTTTCCGCACTCAACCCCCCAAAATATTTTTTAAACCTATCTCTAGCTTGTGCGTCATTTAAGATTACATCAACCTTACAATTTGCAATAATCACAGCTACATCTTTTGGAAGTTCGCCATCACACATGGCATGGTCAAAAAATGTCTTAACACCAATGAACTTTTCAACCACTGCTGCAACTGCTTTTGCAAAACTTTCAAGACTGCTCTTGTAAACATCCTGATACTGTTTCTTTTCCAGCTCCAATTCTTCTCTTGCCGCAACTGTTAACTGTGCCTTACCTTCAGGTGCAAATACATTAACAATCAGATTTGTAACATACTCATTTTCTCTAATAGCCACCGGTGCACAGTCATGAAAGTCTTCTTTAAGTGCCCCTATCAACTGTGTATTGTCTTCATTATTTTCCACACCATCATCTGAATCATCAGAAACGGTCATTTCAATAAGCTCCAGATTTCCTTTCTCATCTAATGAATACTGACAAGGTATCGGAGATGATGTTCCAATCGCAGCTTGATTATTTTCTTGAGCTACATTCAACTTATCAATTTGCTGCTGCCTATCAGCAATGAGTAATGGAAGTAATGCCAGCGGACTCTTATCCTTGTACTTACTTATAATCTTATCTCTGCATACCATAATATTATCAGAAAAACGATCTGCCTCTGCACTTGGTTCTCCATTTGCTGTTAATCTCATATATTCTTTGGTATTGCTTATAAGATTCTTTCGGATTCTTTTACATTCCTCCACTTCAGCTTCAGGTGTAAGTGCTTTTTTCAAATCATCATAAGGGAATGCCAAATTCCCCTTATCTGTGGATGCCTTCCTATTCATCAAAGCTAAAATCATTTTGTAGAAAGCGTGATCCTTTAAACTAACCTCTGTACATTCATATCTTGGTTTTTCAAGTTCATATACAAACTGAGCTCCATTATCCGTTTTCACTACTGTTTCATAAATTGTAGGTGCAAACTTTTCTACAAACTCATCAAAACTTCTAACAAGTAATTCGCTATCCTCCCCCATTAAAGCATCCTTAAATTTCTCCAATGAAATTTCTTCATCATCTCTAGTTAACAAAACAGCTAAATCTTCCCTATCTTTGTTAAACTCTTCAAAAATGATAGTTTTTCCTGTTTGCTTAACTACGTCCATCGGTGACATCACCATCTTTATCTTCCTCCTTTATTTTAATTCGTATATATGTAATCCAACGAATCTCTTTTCTTTTAACTTTTCCGCAAAATCCTCAGTAACTATAATCTCATTATTATTAACACCTGCAAGCTTAAAGATCTTATATCTTCCAATTTTATCAGCATCGATGCAAATCCTATCCGCCACATTCAA
This sequence comes from uncultured Eubacterium sp., assembly GCA_964518785.1. GTDB lineage: Bacteria > Bacillota > Clostridia > Lachnospirales > Lachnospiraceae > Eubacterium_F. The sequence continues at coordinate 20,465 of CAZFHT010000003.1, read as the reverse complement.
GAAATCATCTATATTACTTTTATCTCTATTTAAGCAATTGATTCTCTCTGGAAGAGCCAGCCAATATGTTTCTTCTAAACCAACATTTGTTTTTTTCAATATAATCTTCTTAAAAAACAAATAATCGACCTTTTCTAAATCAAAAAATTTTTTCAAATTTTCTGACACCAATGGGACTCCCCTGTAATAAATAAAGTCCTGGCATTCCGTCCCGCTATCTTCAGATAATTCAACAATTCTTGGCATCTTGTCCAAATATTGAAATTCTGACATTAAACAAGATAAACTAATATCATCCAAAGCATCCCCGATATCTAAAAATTCTTTAACCATATTCGAAGCATCTATTACATAATATTTATCCTCCAACTAATCATCTCCTGCTCTAAAAATATCTGATTCAAAATCTTTCAATAAGCTATAATAAGCATAATACAATGACTTTCGAGATACAAAAAACGGACTGGAGCTTTTAGGTGACACCTTAAATTGTCTCAATTTAGTATCTATTTTTTTACTCACATGATTTATAATTTTGCAAAATTGTGTGGCTTGCTCCTCATAGTTTTCTGCTCTACAACACTTGTTATTTTCCAAATTTGCCAAAACTTGCTGTAACAGCTCGTCCACCGATGTTTTATAATCCTTTATCGGTCTGGAATCAATCAAAAGAAAATCCAGTTTTTTTCCTACTCCGTCAATTTCCCTCATAAACGAGGCATATGAATGGGGACCACTATGCCATTGCATACCTGTCTTATCCATTGCATAAAAAACAACATCTTTATCTCCCTGCCTCATTGTTGGAAGACATATTCCATTATTAGCATTATTTATGTCATATCCATAATAGTTTGCTAATTTCACAATTTGAGGAAAAGACTTGAAACATTGATTTGCCGGTATAATATGATGATGTGCTACACTGCACTTTTTGCCACTGTAAAACAATGTTTCAATAATTCTCGTTTCTTTTGCATACAATTCAAATCGTTCTGCTTGCATATTCTCTTTAAGCATCGCTGCATTTTTACTTTCATCGGTTTCCATCAATCCATACGAAGTCTTCAAATACTCACACTCATCAGCTTTACTACAATTTTTATAATCGCATAAAGTATACGGAACCTCTCTATCTTCACTTGCCTTATCCCCACTTTGTCTTTGATCTGACTGATTTCCACCAACATAATCCGCACTATCATTATCACTCTTTTCTTTTTCAGTGCCATGCCCAGACTCTACATGTTCAGCCCTCATATTTTCTTCCTTGCTGCCTAATGTTACACTTACATCTGTAGCAGCATCGTCAACATTTATTCCATTAAGCGTAGCCCTAAATGGCTTAATAGTCCCACCCATTGCCATACATACGATAGAACATCCGCCATTCAAAACACCACAACCTGATACATTAACATTGGCTGTATTATTCCAATTTCCACTTACCAAAGTTTCTAAACACTTTCCTGGACCTTTGGTATTAGGATCCACATACATATTACACTGTCCGCATCTTGGTGAACCAATTAATTTTAGAGAACAATTATCTAATAACGCACCTGAACCATTAATCGTAGTTTTGCTATCTCCACTTGTAGGTTTAAAATAAACAGCATTTCCGTTTTGACATTTAAACCTACAATTTTTATTTAAATGTTTTCTTCCCATGGTAATGCCTTCACTGCGTCAACAATATCCATAATAAAATTGTACATATATCTAGGATAATGTTCATCCTCATCTCCTGTCAGTTCAATCGTATAAGTGCTGTCACCGGCAGTTACAGACACCTCCATGCCCTCATCATCAAAGTCCACCTCGGTAACATCTGCATAATTAAATGAAAACTGAAAATTCTCATTCCAGTAATAGCATGCACTTTCCGTAAATACCAGCCCAATCTCGCCCTCCTCCTCTTCATCAAGAATGTCAATAAGGACGATATCTTTTTTCTTGAATCGTCTTCTGCACAAAGTTACTGCCGCTATCAAAACATCCTCAACAGCTCGGTTTCCTTCACTTACACAAAATCCGATTCGATTGTAATCACTGGAAAGAATCGTCCTTCCAATTTCTCCAAGGTCTGCTCCTCTTTCAGCAGCAAAAGCACTCATTGCTCCTCCTAATTTTACGGTGCATTTCTTTTCCATTTTCATTTTGATTCCTCCAATCCATTTGTAGTTTTTACATTGTTTGATTCATTTTGTATCTGCGTCGTACAATCACATTTACAAATATAACTATAATCAAATTGCAGGACATATCTTGTCTTATTGAATCAATATTTCTCGTCTATATAATTTCCAAATATGCTTTAATCAAATATTTCTCTATCATACAAGGCGAATCTCCCTCTGCAAAATTCGATGCACAGCCACCATAACATTTTGGCAGGAACACACACTCATTACATTCCTCCCGAAACCTTATCTTTTTACCACGAATATCTTCTTCAGCAATTCCATTCTTCAATGTTCCTATCCTTTTTTTTGATATTCCAACATAATGTTCACAAGTAAAAATATTTCCATCTACATCAATAGAAAATGATTTGGGGTCTCCGTTCATACAAGCGTGCATTCTTGGATACGAATAGAATTTGGTACTCGCCGTAAGTTTTTTTATGTTTTTCACCGCCAAAAGCATTTCTCTAATGAATGCTACTTTTTCTTCATCTGATAAAGGCTCTTTTGAACCCGTTATAAAGGCAGGATAAAAAACGACATTTTCATATGATGAAAAGATATTGTCTATCTCTTTTAACAGTTCAATAATATCAGTTCTATTGTACCTGTCTATATTTAATCGGATATGCACAAAAACATCTCGCTGTGCTGCTTCTTTAATAGAATTTATAATCTTATAAAATTCACCTTCCGCAGAATTTCTATAATTCTTCCTGGACTCATAAATTTTTTTGGTGCCATCCAAAGTGATTTGCATATTTTTTAAATTCCATAGTTTAAACTTATTTTTGATAATATTTTCGTTCAGCAAACTGCCATTTGTAATGATATATGAGACATACGAAATCCCTTCATTTGTAAGTCTTTCGCTTAATGTGTCAATAAATTTTTCGTTCATTAACGGCTCACCGCCAAACCACACCAGCTGAACTTTCTTCGCATCGCCATGTATCTTTATAAATTCAATTATTCTCTCCTCTGCACCAACAAAGACATCTGCCTGATTGACACCCTTTTCATAACAATACACACATCTGGCATTACATTTTAGGGTAGTGGTGATAGTTATGTCTAATGGTCGAGGCACAAACAATGTATACGCTTTACTGCAAGCCAAATATCGTCTTTTTTCATCCAAGTCTGCATTAACCCATAATCCATGTTCCACAAATTCTCTCTCTAATCTTTTATCCGCTGCTAACTCCCCTTTAAACACCCTGTATTCCTCTTCATTTAAGCGTACTAAAGAGTTATACAATGTATTATAAATTAATGCTTCATCATCTTTTTCCTGTATGTAATTAAACTCAGATTTTTTCAGTTTCTTCATTTTCTCTTCTCTTCAATATTTCTACTACTAAACTCATGAAGTCCCTTTCATCAACATTCATTGAATTATCAATAGGAATTTCCCTAATCATTTTCATAATTTCGTCATTTTCAGAAATGATAATATCCATACACAATTCCTTCTATCGCCAAATTTATTAATAATTTTTCTCTTGTTATCCTCCTAACTGGTCTAAAAGAATATCTGCAAGCTCATATCGATAAATATATTTTATACGAGCTTCTTCCATCTTTGATTCATCTTGTGATTTAATATCAACCATTTCTGTATAAGCCTTTGTTACTTCTTTCATACTTTTATCCACCTCATTGAGACGAAGCTGTATTTCTTTTCTAATCATATCCTCCTGTTTGCGTACGGTGGCCTCTATTTTCTTACTTAAACCGGTCAACGCCTGCTTTTGAATTCGAACACGAAAATCATCAAAGTTTTTCTTTCTTTTTTTGTCATTTTGTTCTTCCAATATAACAGATAATTCCCTATCTGTTAGCACTAAACGTTCCTCCATTTTATTTCCAATATAACCCACAACCTCTTTTTTTAAATCTTCGTTTTGTTGACGCACACCCTTTATATTGATATTCAAAGATTTGCCTCCATACTGCTCTTTATTAATATTTTCAAGCTGCTGAATCAGCCCAGTCATTGACTTATTAATATAATCTATAATCTTTTGTTCCAGCTTCTCGGATGACTCACGAATCTCCTCTTTCATTTTAGCAAGTTCATCCGCTATCTTTTTCGCATGGTCCTCCGTTTCGCAAGGACCGGGATGATAACCACAGCTGGGAGTAAAAATCTCATCTCCCAAATCTCTAAAAAAATCAATCACTAGATTATCCACTATACAACATCCGCCGCCCATCTTACATTCCTCCTATAATCTACGTAATTTTGCTTGGATTCTAAGTTCCTCGCTATGTTCTCTTGCATACAATCCCGACACTTTTTGTCCATCTGATACATCTTTCGTAACTGACGATTTTGCAAAAATTGTCGCAAAATCACCAACTCTGACATTATTCGAAATACCTGCTTGTCCATAAATCTGAACAAAATTTCCTATCGTTACATTCGAAGCCACACCAACTTGAGACACAACCTTACAACCCCTGCCGATTGTCACATCATGCCCTATATCGATTAAATTTCCTATTTTACAATCTTCGCCGATTATCGTATCTGAAAATGTTCCACGTTGAATCGTTGTATTATTTCCGATACTGACAGCTCTATTAATTATGGTTTTTCCTAAACCAGGAAAATCCATCAATTTATCATCATAATAATGATAAAAACTTTTCGCTCCTATGGAACTTCCAGAGCCAATAAAAACATTCTCGTTAATTACTGTTCCACTACCAATATGGACATTCGGTTCAATATAGCAACTTTCTCCAATAATCACGTCATTGTCTATATATACGTTAGGAGAAATAACTGTACCATTACCTATCTTGACATTCTTACCACTATAATAGTTCTCTACTTTCGAATATTTACAAGTATGCTGCAGAAAAATTTCTTTATTTTCAAGCAAAACTTTAGCAACCCTTACAACGGCTGATTCTATTGAACCACTGGCAAACAACATTGTCTTTTTTGTATTCACAAATATCGGCAAAAGGATAATACAATTTGCTCTGGTTGCTTCAACTTCTCCCCTATTTGTTATGATTGCTATACTGTCCTCATCCGCAGCAGCGGCATATCGGATTGAATGTATTTCACAATCCCTTCCACAATATTCATACCCGCATTTTTGAGCCAATTCACTTATTTTCATATGTCAATCAACACCCTCCGCCATTTTTTCTAAATGCGAAAGTATTGAATCAAGCCGTTTCTGAGTATTAGTTTCAACCGTTTTAAGTAAAGCCGTCAACTGTTTTCTGCAAGAATTAATTTCATCGTAATTTCTCTTTTGTTCCTCAACCTTATCTCTCATTTTTTTAATGTCAGCTTTTGAAACTTCTATTATTTCACCTGTTTCTTTCTGCTCCTCTTTTGCTATCCGCTTAAGGGCATACATAATGTCCGTATATTTTTTTTCAATATCTTCACACAATAATATATGATAATTACCCGCCAACTCGTCTGTGACAATTTTTCTGATATGATCAATGTTTGTCAATTTCTTTATCTCAGACAAATGGGACTTTAAATCCGAAATATCTACATCCATTCTCACCGCAAATCCCTGTAATGTCCTTATATCCTTCTTCTCTAATTTATCATAATCTCTACATAAATTATAAATATGTGCCGCAGAATGCATGATATTTTCATGTGCCATATCTCTCGTATCAAAAAACGCCTTGCCAACCAATTTCTCTTCCAACCATGTTTTCTGTTCTTCCCAGTCCTCAACCGGACTATTCAATACATCCCAATGTGTTGCTATAATATGTACCTTACTTTTATTATGAGAAGAAAATGAAAATACCGATGAGATTGTTTCAATTTCATCCTTTTGTACTTTTTGTGCGTCAACACATATAAAGACCGCATTTGCCTTCCTGATATATTTCTTCGTGATTTCCGACCTATAAGCAACCGGGTCAGACAACCCGGGAGTGTCTACGAAAACAACCTGTTTTGGAAATTCTTCCGGTAATGAGGAAATACCGACTTCAATTTCCTTAACAAAATAATGTTCTGCACTCTTTGATGACGACCAAACTGACAATTCTTTCTCAATGTCACAATTCGCAATTTCTTTATAAATTGTCTTATGTCCTACCCATTTATTTTTACACTTTTCTGCATTTAATTCATTATATTCTTTCATGAATGCGTCTGCTCCGGAAGTTCTCGATTTCCAAAGTACCGCCCATTCTTTCGGGGAATAAAACGAAACCTGAACATAATCTCTAGGACTGCTTCTGAATTTTGTAAGTGCTGCTGTTTCCGGTGTAACAGCCATCGAGGCATAATTATGTCCCAAAAGAGAGTTAATTAATGTAGATTTTCCAGTTTTAATTGTTCCAACAAAGGCTATTTGAAATTCAGGCTTAGTACATAAATCCAAAAATTCTTCCATTTTTTCAAAGATACCACTATCACTTTTCAGTTCAGGAAGTTTCATTATTGCTCTATATTTTTCTACTTTACTTGTGTATAAATCAATCGCGTCATCCCACAAAATTTCACTGTGTGGAGTTTTATCTAAATTTTCAAGTATTCTCATTACCTTTAATTCAGTTTCTTCATACACTTTTTTTTTCGAAAAATATGAAGGTTCAAGCAACGCTCCACATTTCACACAAAAGTATCTGTTTGAGGGATTTTCTTTACTGCATTTCGGACACACGCTCTTCTGATTCATTCTACTATTCTCCTTTTTCTTTTCATTTTCCATCATCTCATCACCCTACCCGATATATCTCATCAATTCATCATTATTTACTGTGTATCCCAACAAACTGAACTCATTCTTTTCAACGCCTTTTTCAGTATATAGATAATTTTTTCCATCAAAATTAATACCATATTCTGAAATATGCAACTTTTTATCTCGACAAAGTTTCTCCGTTGCGATACCCAGTAGATCCTCTACTTCAATCTTTTCTCTGATATGCTTACGTAACAACTTGCCTATAACATCAGAAATTATTTTGTCTTCATTATTTATCACGACTAAATCTATTTCACCAATTGAACGCATATTATACTCAATTATGAGCATAGCAAACACCTTATCAATACATTCCCTTGCACGATTGATATCATATAAATATTCCGGTTTTCCCTGTAAATATATCTGCTTAAAAGAAACTCCAATTTTTTCATATAAACTTAAAGATTTTTTCCCAATAATCATGTAAAATGTTTGCATAATACCGCCTCTCTTGTTAGATAGCACTATCAAATGCCAATCGATAAATCCTATAAAAGCACATCTCATTATTCCGACAAATTTATTCTGAAATGTATAGTTCTTTCTCCCCAACTAAAAAAGATATTCTTTCTTCCAACATTTTTTTTCGTTGATTGCCATTTATTTTTTCTACGACAAATACAATAATAAGATTTTCATCCTTCTCTTCGATAAATTTTTTCATTTCCCGAATTTCCGTTAAACCTATCTTTTGCGAAGATTCAATATAAATAGCTATTTTTCCGCCAAATATTTCTGTTTTTCTTACACAAAAGCAATTCTGTTCAATAGACTCCACAACTTCCGCACTAAGTTCACTGTTGAAAATATGGTCATATTCTTTTATTACATCAGATAACAATGATAATGTTACAAGCTTGTCTAATTGATCAAATCTCTGGTCAATATGCTTCATAAAAGATTCTTTTTCCTCACCTTGTTTCATAAAATTCATCACTCCATAAAGTTGACTTTCCTCCATTTTACCACGCCATAACGACATATTTTGACGCTCTAATCTTTTTTGCAAAAATATTTTTCTTTTTTTGTTATATTTTATTAATATAACAAACCGATTCTTTCTTCTTAATTTTCACTATTTTCACAAAAAAGGTGCAAAAGAAACTTTCATGTGGTACACTACAAGCATATGTACACATCTGATATATCAGATAATCTGAAAAAACTTTGAAAGGGGAGAGTTTTTATGCTAAACGCAGGATACAAAAAGGAAGCACTAAAAAAATGTGAAGAAGCCGGCAATACATACCAAAAAGAGTATGACAGTACAATTAGCAAAAGCACAGAACTGTATGAGAACAAAGAAAATGCGGTGAAAACACTAAAAGATGTGGATGAGTACATACATTCATTATCTAACAAGCCAAAAGAAATTGTTAAGATTGCGTCAGAAATATCCATAAGAAGACAAGAGTTTGAAAAAGAAATCGAGACATTGCAGATAGAATCAAAAAAAGCCGATGCCACTGGAAAGAATGTTGCAGGGGCAGGCGTGCTTACCGGTGTTGGGGTTGCAGCTCTCGGTCCAACAGCGGCTATGGGAGTTGCCACAACCTTTGGCACTGCGTCCACTGGCACTGCAATCGCAGCTCTTTCAGGAGCAGCACAAACAAATGCAGCTTTAGCGTGGCTAGGCGGTGGTGCTTTAGCTGCCGGAGGCGGCGGCATCGGCGCCGGCGAGGCATTTCTTGCATTGGCTGGTCCTGTTGGCTGGGCTATCGGTGGAGCAGCATTAGTAGGAGGTGGTCTGCTGGCAAACAGCAAAAATAAGAAAATAGCCGAAAAAGCAGAGCAGCAAACCAAAGAAATTAAAAATGAAACGAATAAAATCAAGAAAATTAAAACGAAGATTGCTGCTGAAATAAAAGCTATTGAATCTTTAAACAGCGGTGTCAAAAAAACTGTCAAATACTTAAAAGACACAAGAAAAAATGATTATAAGCTGTTCACAGACGAAGAAAAGGATTCCTTAATGGAGCTTATGAATTCTTCGGAATCGCTGTCTAAACGGATTGGAGTGAAAATTGCGTGATAGACGAGAAACAATGTACACCAGTGAACGTCGATGCAGATGACTGGTCAAAAGCAAAATGCGATAAATATGATTATATGATAGCTGCATTTTGCGGTGGTGCAGCAGGTCTTGTTGATGTTTTCTTTGTTGGCGACCCTTTAACCAGTATTCTTGGGAAACAAGTAGATAACATTGCAGATGGATTTGTTAAAAAGGCAGCACATCTTTTTTGGAGAAACGACCAAAGAACAACTGGAAAAAATAAAAAGATGCCACAGACACTGGAACAGTGTATCTCCTATCTGGAGCAAGCATTTCCTGTAAACTATGATGCCAGATACGCAAAGGATTTAGCTGTAGAGGAAGGTGTTCTCAGCGGTATGCGTCCGATGAACCACCATCTTCTGTCACTTGCCCACAACCCGGATCCAATTGGTCTAATATTTTCAATTATTAATCAATTTATGGGGTATGCAACATTTATTGACAAAGGAAAAATAATTCATGTTCTTCCGCAGAAAACCCCAGGGGCTGTTCCTTATATGCAGGGAAGCAATCTTCCTTCAATGCTTTTTTGCGGATTTGTAAACTGGATTGGACATTTACTGTCTGATTTGACAGGCTCGTCTTCCACCAGAAGGGTAGGAAAAACCAACAGAGGTGCAGGAATACCACTGCCGTTCTATGAGTTATTTTTATTGTGTGATTTTGGCGATTTTGATGGTAAAACTTTCTCAGAAACAATGATTTCTGTTTTTGAAGATGGCTATGATGCCCGTTTCGGAGTTACCATGGCGATTCCAGTTGTTTTGAATGAACTTATGATAAAAGTGATTTGGATGGTTCGTCAAAAATTTATTAGGAGAAAATCTTGGCAAGAAAGTATTCCAACCAGCAAGCACGCCGACTTAAGAATCATGTTAATCGTTGGCAATGCTGCCCTTTGTTTAGTTGACGGTGCAGACGCAGCAATACATGGCATAGCGAAGGGAAATCTAGTAACTTTTATTTGTCATTTGAATTTGGTTGGATGGGTAAGATTAGTAATGCTAATCCTGAAAGAATTACGCATCCGGTTTGGCTCTGTTATTGATAAAACAATTAATGAATTTGTCAATAAAATACTGACAGATGTGCAAACGCCGGCTGAAAAAGAAAGAATAAAATCATTTTATAGCAGACTAGATAAATATGACAAACACCTTGCAGAACTTTTTGTTGAATTTGTAGCAGAGGTGGAAAAGGAATATCAAGAACTTTATTATGAAATTGAGGCAACATTTGATGAAAATCAAACCAGTAAATATAGAGCCGAACACTCTGTGAAACTGGCTCAGGTATCTGGTGTTAATGAAGATCGAATTGTCAAAAACAGAAAAGACTTAGACGATTTATTTATGTAAAAGGAGGATATTGAATATGTTTTTACGCATTATGAATCAGGAGGAAAAAAAGAAATTTTTAGAATTTGCATACAAGGTTGCAAATATTGATGGCGAGTATGCTGAAGAAGAGCAGGAAATTATTGACAGTTACAAGAATGAATTGGACCTTGATACAATTGGTGATACCGGCAGTATTGAAGAGCTTATTGATTTTTTTGCTTCTAAAACAGAATCACTAAAAAAAGTCATATTATTCGAAACGGTAGGACTTGTCAATGCAGATGATAAAATTGAAAAAGAGGAATCGGATGTTTTATCACTTATGAATGACAAGTTTGGCTTTAATGCAGAGATTTCTAATAAAATAAATGCTACTGCAAAAAAACTTCAGGAAGTATACGATGAGGTATACAATGTTTTGTTTGATTAGATTGCAAGAGGGTGAATACTCGCTATAAACGAAAGCATTCACCTTCTTGCCACAAGGAGTGATTACATGGATACCGGTATTGGAAAAATTGACAGAATGTTAGAGCTTTTCTTTCGTGCCATGAAGGGTGAAAATTTATGTGTACAAAATCTTGCCTATGAATATGAGGTATCAAGCAGAAGTATATCCAGAGATATCAACTCACTGAAAAATTTTTTAGCGGAGCACCGGGATAAACTCGGTCACGCCGAACTCATATATAGCAATAAGACGAAAACTTATCACCTTCAAATGGACGAATTTATCACAAATGCGGAGCTTTTAACCGTCACCAAGGCTCTCATCGGCTGTCGTGTGCTTAACACATCTGAGCTGGCGGCACTTGTCAGCAAGCTAAAATCTCACACAACTGCCGAGGATAGGGACAAGCTGGATGAACTGATTCGAAAAGAAATGTATCATTACAGTGAAATTCATTACGACTGTGACAGCATTACGAATCTTGTATGGGAAATTACAACATACATTAAGGCTCGCCGGTTTATTACCATCACCTACTATAAAATGAACCGTGAGCAGGTGAAACACCGCATTAAACCAGTGACCATCCTGTTCTCGGAGTACTATTTCTACTTAATTGCCTACGAATGTGACGGCGAAGACTCCTCTACTCCGCATTACTTTAGAATTGACCGCATAGTAAATATCGTTGCTCACAGAGAACACTTTAAATTATTAAAAAGTCAAGAGGTGGACGAGGGACTTCTCCGCAATCGCAGCCAATTCATGTTTCCGGGAAAACTCAGGAGGATTCAATTTGAATTTTCCGGTCCGTCTGTGCAGGCTGTTCTGGACAAAATCCCTACCGCCAAGGTTGTCGACTCAAAGTCCGGCAAATCAATTATTGAGGCTGAAGTTTATGGGGATGGGATAAAAATGTTTCTATTAAGTCAGGGTTCTTGGGTAAAAGTCTTGGCACCTCAGGATTTTGTATCTGAAATGAAAGAAGAAATCAAAAAGATGCAGACTCTCTATTCGTGAAAGTCTGCATCTTTATAATAACCTTATCATCTCTTAAAATTAAACCATATCACAAAAATAAATATTGTCAGAAACACATACATAACCTTGGCAAAATTTTCATCATAGCCTGTCCAATTATCCTTCTGCTCATTTTTTACGATAACCTTTTTAGAACTCTTTGAGAATCCAAATCGGTTTCCGATACATGAGGCAAAAACAAAAGACAGCCCTATAATTCCGAATCCATAATAAACACTCCACCCACACATTGTAACGGCAAAACAAGCTACCGCCGCCTCGTGAATAACGAAATCTGTTATCTTCTCAAAGACTCTCATTCCATTCAATAATACTTCGCCTAAGAAAAACATAATCATGGTATTTATTATTATTTCTATGAAACCGGATAAATTTAAGTTTGGAGAGTAATTGACGCACATCAGCACAACCGCCGCAATGATAAACCCCAATACCCTCACGCATATTTTTACTCGATAATTTTCAGCAAAAGATTCCTCTATAACCTTTTCCATCTGTCTGCTCCTCCTATAATTTTAAGTTTCTGACATACTGCGATACCATCAGTTTTTATCTTAATTATAAATTCGGAACGTGACAAGATGTGTCACTCTGAAAGATTATTTTTCCCTACTCCCTCAACGCCGTAATCGGCACCACGCAGACGCCGTCTTCCCTCTGGTAAGCCGCATTCGACAAACCGCAAAGCACACAAAGAGACGTAGGGGGAACCCCTTTGGAATCTTTTTCGATTTCTCTTTTTATTTTCAACAAATTCTCTGCTGCCTCGTCAATCTGGTTCGCACCCAGTTTGATTTCAAAAGCACTCCATCTTCCATCACTCATTTCCACCACAGCATCAATTTCTCTGTCATTATAATCACGATAGTGATACAAATGTCCTCCCCACGTTTCCGCATACACTCGTAAATCTCTCTCACACAGAGACTCAAATAAAAATCCCAGTGTTTCCAAATCATTCAGCAGCATTTCCGGGGTTGCCTTGAGCAGCGCACAAGCAATAGACGGGTCCGCAAAATGTCTTTTTTCTGCTTGTTTCACCCTTACGGAGGAACGAATTTTCGTGGCAAATGGCGGCTGGTTGTCCAGAATAAACAAACGGTTAAAAATATCCAGATAGCAGGCGATGGTGTCCACATCAATATCTTCATCATCCACCGACTTAACATCTTTTTTCAACGTCTTATTCGTAACAATGGTGCTTTCATTTCTCGCCAAAGACCTGAGCAGCAAATTCATTTTTTGTGTATCCCTCTGGATTCCGTCCATGCGGTAAATATCATCTTGAATCACAGCATTCAAATATTCTCCCGGCAGCATGGCAGCCTGATTTAACGGCAAGTCAATATTTGCCGGCCATCCGCCCCGTATAATTAAATCAATTAACAAAGTGAGAGAAACTTCTCCCGTCATAGCAGGATTCATTTTATTTTCACATACATCTTTAAGCGACACCTTCCCACTGGATATCCCGGATTCAAATAAGGTCATAGGCCGCATACGCAGTTTTGCGATTCTTCCGGCGCCGCTGTGCAAAATCCCCTTATGATTTGGCGTGGCAGAGCCAGTCAGAATAAACTGTCCTTTTTCTCCTCGTTCATCTACTTTATAGCGGACAGCATCCCACAAAGCAGGAACCTCCTGCCACTCGTCAATCAGACGCGGGGCAGCTCCCTCCAGAACCAGAGATGGCTGCATTTCAGCCAGTGTCCGGTTTTGAAAGTTTCCATCCGGATTACCGATATATATCGAGCTTTGGCTGTGATGTGCAGATGTCCATGTCTTTCCGCACCATTTTGGTCCCTCGATGCACACAGCACCAAATGTTTGCAAATAGTCTTGAATTTTTTTATCCATCATTCTTGGTCTATACTCTTTTTTTGCCATATCGCTCAACCTCCAATGACTGTATTTCCGTTATTTTCTTAGATAAATAACTTTCTTCAAGTATAGCCCATTCCGTATGATTTGTCAATCTCATTCCGTATGATTTTCCATTTCCAATCCGTATGATTCACTGTTTTCATTCCGTATAATTTACTATTTTCAACCCGTATGTTTTGCCATTTTCATTCCGTATAATTTGGAAATCACCACCTTACTGCTCGCTTTTTGGCAGGCTGACCCGACAAAATCTTCGCAAAAATTGTTTTTTATTAAATGGGATAATCGGATAAATATAGCTTTTTCCACTGATGGTCTTATTGCACACGATACTTACTACAGTGAGAACAAGTCCACCGATAAATCCCCATAAGTTAAAGGCGGCTGTCAGGCAAATGGTTATCAGCCGCATGAATTTCAAGGCGTACCCCAATTCAAAGCTGACCTGTGTATAGTTTGCCACCGCCACAAATGCCATATAGAGCATGATTTCGGAATTAAACCATCCTGAGCTGACCGTATAGTCTCCCAGCACGATTCCCGCCACTACACTGAGAGGGGTACTCAAGGTGTTTGGGGTGTTCAGTGACGCCAGTTTCAATCCGTCTATGGAAAATTCCAAGATAAGCATTTGCAGAAAAATCGGCACATTAATCGGATCCGTTATTTTGATAAATTCCAATCCCGGCGGTATCCATTGCGGATTTTTCAGTAAAAGAAGAAAAAGCGGCGTCAGCACGACCGCAGTAAAGTTTATGACCATGCGGGACAGTCGAAGGTAGGTTCCGGTCACCGGAGGAAAGTAATAATCATCCGCATCTTCCACAATGTCAAAGACGGACGTTGGTAATATCATAGCGGAGGGTGAATTATCCACAAGAATGGCAATACTTCCCTCTAAAATGCTGGCAGCGGTGGTGTCCGGTCTCTCCGTAAATTTGAATTTAGGAAAGGGATTATACCATTTGTGCTGATAAAGGCACTCAGCCAGACTTTGCTGATTCATTGTCAGTGCGTCAATTTGTATCGAGTCGACACGCTGACGGATGTCGTCTAACATTTCTTTTTCCACTCGATTTCCCATGTAGGCGATAACCACATCTGTCCGGGAATTTTTTCCTACTGTATGCATTTCCATAACCAGCTCCGTTGACCGGATTCGTCGTCGAATCAATGCCGTATTGTACACAATTGTCTCGACAAAGCCATCTCTTGAGCCACGCATTACCTTATCTTTTTCCGGTTCGTCCACACTTCTCGCCGGATAGGTTCGAAAATCTGTCGCCAGCAGTTCGGAATAACCGTCCACCAGCAAAACCGGAATACCAGACAGCACCCTTTGTATCAAATCATCCTCTGTTCGAATC
Source organism: uncultured Eubacterium sp. (assembly GCA_964518785.1). Lineage (GTDB taxonomy): Bacteria > Bacillota > Clostridia > Lachnospirales > Lachnospiraceae > Eubacterium_F. Next base: position 5,383 of record CAZFHT010000003.1, on the reverse strand, counting down.
AAATCAATCTCACCGTAAGGCATTTTCTCTTTCAGAAAATCGTGAGCAGTGGAGGGCATTTCCTCTGGTGTTATTTTGTAGAGAAATTCTAGTATCTTCTCCATAACTTCGTCTTTGCAGAAACCATCAATAAGGTAAAAACAAGCCTTTTTACCACCAATCATCACCACCCGGTACATCAAATCGAAACTTTTATCCACATGGAAAAGTTCATCGATTCGTTTTTTATTTTCATCAAAATTCTTTGAAAACTCTGATTTTTTTTCCATAACAGCCTCCCAATACTGGATTCTTATTATATAAGGGTTGACAATAAATCACATTTTTATGTAAAATAAAAGAAAAAAGCATGGAGGTGCTATACACTTTGGACATACCGCAGGATCCCATTATTTTATTAAGTTTCGTTAATACAAAATTACGAGATCAATTTGCGACACTGGAAGAGTTTTGTGATTTATATGAGGTGGATGAGGAAACTTTGAGAACCACATTATCATTGGTTGATTATCAATATGATGAAATCACAAACCAGTTTGTTTAAACCCTATATTATGACAGACCATATTACTTTTACAAACGAAATTACTGTAGAGGATTATAATAATCTTCGAGCCAGCGTTGATTTTATCACGATTCGCCCGAACCGGGCGAAGATTGCCCTTGAAAATGCCCTTTATACTCTGGTTGCCATGGATGGCGACAGGCCGGTGGCTATGGCACGTGTGGTAGGTGACGGGGGCTATGTTTACTTTATCTGTGATGTAATTGTGCGGCCTTCTTATCAATCCCTCGGACTGGGACGCAAAATTATTGAAATCGTTCTTGACTGGCTGAAAACACAGGTGGATAAGAATGAGACGATTATGGTAAATCTTATGTCCGCCATGAACAAAGAGCCGTTTTATGAGAAAATGGGCTTTCACAAAAGGCCTTTCGGAAATCATGGCTCCGGCATGAGCCAGTGGATTACCGGATAACAGTTCGTCACAAAGGCACTGCTTTTTACAGTGCTTTTTTTGTCACATCGTCTGTGACTTTCAAAATGGTCAAGGCAATCGGTCCCAAAAGAATTCCACCAAAACCGAAAAGTTTCACTCCCACATACACCGATATAAGCACGTACAAGGGTTTTAGTCCGACTTCTTTTCCAAACAATCTCGGCTCCATAACCTCTCTCAAAAATGTGGCGACAGCAAAAAGCGTAACTAAAATCGCCGCATGATAAAAATTTTTCTCAAGAATATTTAAAATTGCCCATGGTATCAGAATAATTCCACTTCCCACGATAGGAAAGGCGTCAAAAATGGCGATGGCGATTCCAAACAGAATGGCATAATGATTCCCCATGAGAAATAGCCCCAGACTAATCGCTGCTGCAATAAGAAAAATGATAATGCACTGAGCTTTGATATAAGCAAAACCGGCTGTTTTCAATTGATTTACAAAAGGACGTATTTTTTTATTCACACCGGGAAAAGCGTCGTCCAACAGGATTAACAATGTGGAGAGAAAAAAGATAAACAATCCACTTCCAGCCTTTGTTAACCACTGCACAAATCCGGCTGCGCAGGCGGAGAGTCTGGGAAGAATGTCATCCGCAACATTGGTGTACAGCTTTGCCATCTGCTCTGTCGCATATCGATAACTGGAGCCGGAGGACAGTTCCAGCATACGGTCACTGCGGCAGCATAACTTTTCCAGACTGCTGTCTGCCATTTGTCCATATACCGGAAGTTTCTGCAAAAGAAGAATCACTTGACTGATGACCATGCTACCGACATAAATTAAAAATCCTCCCACAGCACAAACAGTTATTACAACGACGAGGACAGAGCTGACACGTCGGCGCCACTTTAATTTTTCTGTCAAAAAACGAATTACCGGAGAAACCATTTTAGCAAAAAAATACGCCAGTACAAAGGGAAGAACCAGTGGGAGAAAAAATCGAAATGCCACGAATATAGCCAATGCTGTCAGACCTAATGTTATATATCTTGCGTTCATCTGAAATCCTCCCAACGTAGAAAATGGCGAGCTGCTAATCGCAGTCCGCCATCTTAGTATCTTCTTTTTTTGTTCTGGTATTCATCAGAACGTCGTTTATTATCCATTTTTCTGACTTTGATTTCTGAAACGGTAGCCAACGCCCCATACGGTCTCAATGTACTCCGGATTTGACGTATCCAGTTCAATCTTCTCACGAATCTTTTTAATGTGAACCGTTACGGTAGCAATATCACCAACTGAAGTAAAGCCCCAAATCTTCTGGAACAGTTCTTCTTTCGGATAAACGTGATTTGGATTTTTCGCAAGGAAATATAGCAAATCAAATTCTTTCGTGGTAAATGTCTTCTCCTCGCCGCGGATAAATACTCGCCGCGCCGTCTTATCAATCTCCAGCTCACCAATCTTGATAAATTCATTTTCATCGTTTTCTTTATTGCCAACCTGCTCTACTAACGTGTCATAACGATTCATATGAGCCTTTACTCTGGCAACCAATTCGCTCGGGCTAAACGGTTTTGTCATATAATCATCCGCACCTAAACCAAGACCGCGAATTTTGTCGATATCCTCTTTTTTTGCTGAAACCATAATGACAGGAACGAGGTACTTTTCCCGGAACTTGCGGCAAATTTCAAAACCATCTTTTCCCGGAAGCATCAAGTCCAGTATCAGAAGATCGTATTCTCCTGACATGGCTTTTATCTCGCCCTCCTCACCATCTGTCTCAATGGTGACGTCAAAATCACTTAACTCCAAATAATCTTTTTCTAATTCTGCAATCGGTAATTCGTCTTCAATAATAAGTATCTTCTTCATACATGTCCCTCCGCATTGTTCATGTTAACATATTTCTACTATTTCGTCTAGTACCTTTGGCAAAGAAAATGATATTGTTGTCCCAACGCCGCTTTTACTTTTCGCCCATATTTCTCCGCCCAAATCTTCGGTTATCTTTTTGGCTATTGCCAATCCAATGCCACTGCCTCCTGTACTTGAGTTCCGGGAACGGTCCGTACGGTAAAAACGTTCAAAAATTTTCTTTAAGTCCTCTTCTGCAATGCCTTCTCCATTGTCCGAGATATGAACAATAAGATTTTTTTCATCCTCTTCGATATGGACATATACCATCCCCATGTCCGTACGAATATACTTTGCAGAATTACCTACTATATTGGTAATAACCCGTTTCATTTTCTCGGAATCAATCTTGACTATCGTCTTTTTATCAGCATCAAATTGATACATAAGGCTAATTTTCTTCATTTCCATGTCCAATGATGTCTCGCTTATACATCGGCTAAGATAATCACTTGCATTAACATACTGCAAATTATACTGGTTGTCCTGCTGATAAATCTGCGAGAAAAATGAAAGGTCGTCCACCAATCCCGCCATGTCCTCCGCTTTGTTTCGAATGGTCGTTGCATACTTATTTAATCGGTCAGAAGAGGATGCCACGCCATCAAGGATTCCTTGGGCATATCCCCGGATTGCTGTCAACGGCGTCTTCAGGTCATGTGTAATATTACCAATGACTTCCCTAGTCACATCCTCATTTTTTTCCTTCGACTTCTCTATCTCACGGATGGATGCCCGAAGATAACGCCGAATCCACTGCTGCTGCAAGACCCCTGTTGCTAAAATCATAAACAGCAAAATAATTACGCCAATCACTCCATAGAAATGTATGGTGTCTTTCGGTGGCGCAAAGAATGTCAAGTATAGCAGCATCGCCATAATCAAAAGTACAAGGGTACCTTCTATGAGAATTACCCTTCTGAGAAATTTTTTTAAGTCGTTTTCCATGGTTATCTCCATCAGTTTTATTAACTACATTAGTATTATAACACAAATTTTCCATTCGTGTATAACTTTTTTTGTAAATTTCTTCCTTTTTTGAAATTATTTTCTCAAAAAGCCATTTTCCCGCCTTGACGATTGTATTTTCCTATAGTAAAATTAGATGTTGTTTGTACATCGTTTATAGAAAAATTTCTATAGATAAGGTCAGTGTCAAAAAGTTAAGAGTAATTTATTGTTTTTCTGTCTTTTTCACTGATGTTTTAGAACGGAGGAAAACTATGGGAGAGATACTTTTTACATCCGAGTCCGTTACGGAAGGACATCCGGATAAAATCTGCGACCAAATTTCTGATTCTGTCTTAGATGCCATGCTGGCACAAGACCCCATGAGTCGTGTCGCTTGTGAAACAGCCATCACCACAGGTCTGGTGCTTGTTATGGGAGAGATTTCTTCCAATGCTCAAGTCGATATACAGAAAATTGTTCGGGACACCATCTGTGAAATTGGTTACGACGACACAAAGAAGGGATTTGACGGTAATCTTTGCGGTGTTATGGTTGCTTTAGATAAACAGTCTTCCGATATTGCCATGGGCGTTGACAAAGCACTGGAATCCAAACTTACCGATTCTCAGATTGACGCAATCGGTGCCGGTGACCAAGGTATGATGTTCGGTTACGCAACAAATGAAACTGAAGAATATATGCCTTATCCGATTTTTCTTGCTCACCGCTTAACAAAGCAGTTGACAAAAGTGCGTAAGGACGGTACGCTTTCCTATCTGCGCCCGGATGGAAAGGCACAGGTTACTGTTGAATATGATGAGAATGGAAAACCTCTTCGTCTGGACGCTGTCGTTGTTTCATCACAGCACAGTGAAGAAATTTCATGGGAACAGATTCAGAAGGATATTCGAAAATATGTAATTGATGAGGTACTTCCTGCTGAATTGATTGATTCCGATACAAAAATTTATATCAATCCGACCGGACGATTCGTTATCGGCGGACCAAACGGAGACAGCGGATTGACCGGACGAAAAATTATCGTTGACACTTACGGCGGCTGGGCTCGTCATGGCGGCGGTGCTTTTTCCGGTAAAGACCCGACAAAAGTTGACCGTTCCGCTGCTTATGCTGCACGTTACGTTGCCAAAAATATGGTTGCATCCGGACTTTGTGACAAAGCAGAGATTCAACTGTCCTACGCTATCGGCGTGGCTACACCAACCTCAATCCGTATCGACACATTCGGCACTGGAAAACTTCCGGAAAACCAGTTGATTGATATTATCAAGGAGAACTTTGACCTCCGTCCGGCCGGCATTATTCAAATGCTGAATCTTCGCCAGCCTATCTATAAGCAGACTGCTGCTTACGGGCACTTTGGACGCAATGATTTAGACCTTCCATGGGAGAAACTAGATAAGGTCGCAGCTTTGAAAAAATATCTGTAACAGAGACATCTCTGTACAGTGATGTATTTGATATAATTGCCGATTTTTATCGGCAATCTGCTCTCGTAGTTAAATGGATATAACAGCCCCCTCCTAAGGGGCAGTTGTGGGTT
>CAZFHT010000002.1:0-53999 GCA_964518785.1 uncultured Eubacterium sp. | reverse complement strand
TGCAGAGAGAAATTGACTTTATAGCTACATTGGGAAGTAAAAAATATTATATCCAGTCTGCATATGCGATTTCTAGCCAGGAGAAGTATGAACAGGAAACAATGTCCTTCGAACGTACAAGGGATTCTTTCAAAAAAATAATAATTGTCGAAAAAAGCATGAAACCTCGTTATGACGACAATGGTTATTTGATGATGGGTGTGAAGGAATTCTTGCTTGATGTCAATAGCTTACTTATTTGATAAGGAAAACCAATGCCTAAATGTATATTTTTTGAAAAAATAGTTGCTGCCATGCTTACTCTTTCGGAGAGTCGGTAAGTATTTTCTCATATAAAAGACCGACAGCGAACCAAAGAGGTGCGTAGTCAAAGCGTACAAGTCCCTTGTAGTTCGCCTTTGCGTCGCTGTAATCCCAAGGGCAGCAGTTGTTTTTCTTCAAAAGGCTGCCGGTTCCCAGCTCCGTCAGAAAAATGCAGGCAGTATACACCGAACCCCGCAGCATGACATTTTTCCCCTCCATCAAGTGGCAGAGAGGAGACAAAACAGACGCCATTCCGTAAATCGGGAACATCCACATGGAGGTGGCACACTCCATCTTTTTATTCTTCTTTATACAAACCGAATCCAGACCAGTCCAGAGACATTCCAATCCCCATCCCGTCAAACCACATTTCATAAAATTTTCAACCTGTTTCCTTATTTTTCGTTTCATCAAAATACTCCTTCTAATCTAATCATAACAGTTTTTTTAAAATACACAATTCAAAACACCCTCTCATGTTTGTGCGAACATCAAAGTCAAAAAGCCCTTTCCCCACGCCGTAGAGTTCTCCTATAGAGTTTTCCAATGGAGTTCTCCATGGAATTTCATCATGAAGTTTCCCTATGGTATCCCCGCGGAGCTGAGAGTTCCCTCATCGGGGATGATGGTCTGTTCGGGAGGTTACAAGATGTACAGAGAGCTTTGAACGTGCTTGCACGTCAGTTGCTCTCTGTACACTTGTAACCTCCCGAACATTATCCACCACCCCGATACAAGTATAACCAAAAGATTTGCGAATTAACCATAAATCTGATATACTGGAACAAAAGCGGCTGCTGTCCGAGAGATATTTTTCACCAGCGGCGGAAATTTTACGACAATTTACGATAATAAAACAAAAATGGAGGAAATTATGGCGACAATCAGACCATTTTGTTGTGTGCGTCCAAACGTTGACGTGGCGGAGCGTGTAGCAGCATTACCTTATGATGTATACAACCGGAAAGAGGCAAAAGAGGAGGTCCAGAGAGAGCCTTTGTCATTTTTAAAAATAGACCGGGCAGAGACAAGTTTTGACGACTCCGTAGATACTTATGCACCGGAGGTATACGAAAAGGCAAAAGAACTTTTACAAAAAGACATGGCAGAGGGAATTTTTGAAAAAGACAACGATTCTGCCTATTATATATATGAGCTGATTATGGAAGGGCGTTCCCAGACCGGGCTGGTGGCGTGTGCGTCAGTGGATGATTACGTGAATCAAGTGATAAAAAAACACGAGAACACGAGAGAAGACAAAGAGCTTGACCGCATTACCCATGTGGATACGTGCAGTGCCCAGACCGGACCTATTTTTCTTGCGTACCGTTCCCAGAAGGTGATAAATGATATTGTGGAAAAGACGAAGAAATCCCAGCCGTTATACGACTTTACGGCGGTGGATGGCATTTCTCATAAAGTATGGAAAATAGCGGATTCTACTGACGTAGAGGACATAAGAAAGGCATTTGAAAAAATTGACCGGATATATATTGCAGACGGACATCACAGAGCAGCGTCTGCGGTAAAGGTGGGACTAAAGAGAAGGGCAGCGAATCCAAACCATGACGGTTCGGAGGAGTACAATTATTTTCTGTCGGTGCTGTTCCCTCATGACCAGTTGATGATTATGGATTACAACCGGGTTGTGAAGGATTTGAACTCATGGACTAAAGAGGAATTTCTTCAGAAGGTGGAAGAAAATTTTGAAATTCAAAAAAGTCAGGAGCCGGTAAAACCGGAGAAAAAGGGTACGTTCGGTATGTATCTGGACAAGCAGTGGTACCTGTTGACGGCAAAGAATACATTCTTTGAGGGTAAGGACGCTGTGGGAAGACTGGATGTATCCGTATTGCAGGATTATCTCCTCGGACCGATATTGGGAATTGGAGACCCGAGAACGGACAAGCGTATTGATTTTGTCGGAGGAATCCGGGGCATTGGAGAATTGGAAAAAAGGGCGGATACGGATATGAAGATTGCATTTTCTATGTATCCGACATCCATTACGGAGCTTTTTGACGTGGCAGACCAGAATTTACTTATGCCGCCGAAATCTACATGGTTTGAACCAAAACTTCGCAGTGGTTTGTTTATTCATCAAATATAAGATTTAGGCAACAGATGTTCGGAAAATGGAGGGATAATATGGCATTACAACTAGAAGACTTTATGCAGTGGCCGGAGATTGAGGCATTGGAATATGCCGAGTGCGGCAGACCGGAAACGGTGCTGGGACCTCGGATGGCAGACCGTTCTCATGTGCTGGTAACCGCCTTTTTCAAAGAGGCTGATTCTGTCCGGGTTAAGGTGGCAGGTATGAAGAAGGAATATGAGATGACAAGAATGGACGAGGAAGGGTATTATGCGGTGTTCATTCCGTCAAAGAAAATTCCTTCTTACCGTTTCGTAGTGAAGAGGGGAAAAAAGGAGACAGTCTGTGTGGATTCCTATGGGTTGGAGCCGCAGATTGACGCAATGGATATGAATGAGTTCAACAACGGAATTCACGATAAGATTTATGAAAAACTCGGTGCTCACGTGATGACCATTGATGATGTAGAGGGAACTTATTTTGCTGTTTGGGCGCCGAATGCCAGAGCCGTCAGTGTCGTGGGAGATTTCAACGATTGGAATGTGGCTGCCCACCCGATGAGATTTCTTTCGGATGCCGGAATTTATGAGCTGTTTATTCCGGGCGTGGGAAAAGGAGACATTTACAAGTACCAGATTTTGGACAGCAATGGGAAGCGGGTTCTGAAAGCGGATCCATTTGCTTCCTATGCGGAAAAGCGTCCGGCAACTGCCAGCGTTGTCTGGCAGACAGATTACCAGTGGCATGATAAAGACTGGCTGACAGCGAGAAAAAAATGGAAAGTAAAAAAAGAGCCAATGCTCATTTATGAAGTGGCATTAGGCAGCTTTCGTAAACCGAAAACCGATGAAGTGGAGGAGAAGGAAGCCTTTTACAATTATCGTGAGCTGGCGGGAATGTTAGCTGACTATTGTGAGGAGATGGGTTATACTCATGTGGAGTTAATGCCGGTGATGGAATATCCTTTTGATGGCTCATGGGGATATCAGGTGACGGGATACTATGCCCCGACATCCCGCTATGGCACACCGGATGATTTCCGCTATTTTGTGGATACACTGCATCAGCGTGGAATTGGTGTGATTCTGGACTGGGTTCCGGCTCATTTTCCGAAGGACGAGCATGGTCTGGCGAAATTTGACGGCACCTGCCTTTTTGAGCATTTTGATCCGAGACAGGGAGAGCATCCTCACTGGGGAACTTTGATTTACAATTACGGCAGGCCGCAGGTTGTGAATTTCCTTGTGGCAAATGCGTTGTACTGGCTTGAGGAGTTTCATGCAGACGGTATTCGAATGGATGCGGTGGCGTCAATGCTGTATCTGGATTATGGCAAAAATGAAGGCGAGTGGGTTGCCAATATGTACGGTGGCAATGAGAATCTGGAGGCAATTGCTTTTATTCAGAAATTAAATGAAAAAATCCATGACCGCAAGGACGGAGCGCTCTCGATAGCAGAGGAATCTACGGCGTGGCCGAAGGTGACGGGAGATGTTTCAGAGGATGGTCTCGGCTTTGATTTGAAATGGAATATGGGATGGATGAATGATTATCTGGAGTATATCCGCACCGATCCGCTGTTCCGAAAGGGCAGACATGGAATGCTTACCTTCAGCATGGTTTACCAGTATTCGGAGGAATTTATTCTCGTGCTGAGCCATGATGAGGTTGTGCATATGAAAGGTTCCATGTATGCGAAAATGCCCGGAAATCAGGATGAAAAATTTTCCGGCTTGAGGCTGACCTATGGCTATATGGCGGCACATCCGGGAAAGAAACTGCTGTTTATGGGACAAGAGTTCGGTCAGGAGAGAGAATGGAGCGAAGAACGTGAGCTTGACTGGGACCTTCTCGCCTGTGAGGAAAAGGATGAAATCACAAGCCACGAGAGGCTGCGTCAGTATGTCAGTATCCTAAATGCGTTCTATATGGCTCATCCGGCAATGTATCAGGACGATTCCAGACCTTCCGGCTTTGAGTGGATTAGTACGCTGGACGCAGATAACAGCGTCATTGCCTTTGTGAGAAAGTGCAAGGAGGAGACACTTCTTGTTCTCTGCAATTTTACTCCGGTGGCTCATGAGAAGTTCCGGGTAGGAGTGCCGTTTGCCGGAAAGTACAAAGAGATTTTTAATAGTGACGCAGAAGAATTTGGCGGTACGGGTTTTGTAAATCCACGCGTGAAAACGTCGAAAAAAGAGAAGTGGGATGGCAGACCGAATTCTCTGGAATGTCGTCTGGCTCCATTGTCCATTCAGATTTTTAACTGCACAAAAGTAACCCGAAAGAGAAAGACAGAGAAATAAGGAGTGCGCCATGGCTGTTTTCATAGAAGAAGGCAATATTTTTCATTTGCAGACGAAGACTACCAGTTACATTATGACAGTAAAATATGAGAAATATCTGGCTCATGTATACTGGGGAAAGAAAATCCGAACACCTCATATCGACAATGCTCTGCTTATGAGATGGAGTTGTTTTGATGTGATGGAGCCGATTTCCGGGGAGGGGGCAGTGCCTTTTTCACTGGATTATATGGCACAGGAATTTCCTACGGAGCAGTGGGGAGACTATCGGAATCCTGCCTTGCGGGTGGAATTTGAAGATGGAAGCCGGTGCTGTCCGCTGACGTATGCGGGTTATGAAATAAAAGAGGGGAAAGCACCTCTGGAGGGACTGCCTTCGGTCTATGTTGAGGACGTGAATGAGGCACAGACATTAGAAATTTACATGAAGGATGAAACAAGCGGATTGTTCGTGACACTCCGCTACTGCGTCATGGAAGAATGGGACGTGATAACAAGAAGTGTGGAGGTGGAGAATCAGGGAAGGGAAACCATTTTATGCAATGAGATATCCAGTTTGAGCGTAGATTTTGAACACAGTGAATTTGATATGCTCCGACTTCCGGGAGCGTGGGGGAGGGAACGGCACATTGACCGGAGCCGTCTTCACAGTGGTATACAGGCAATCACGAGCAGACGTGGCGCCAGCAGCCACCAAATGAATCCGTTTCTTGGCTTGCTGTCACCGGACGCAACAGAGGACAAGGGAGAGGTATATGGTATCAATCTTGTCTACAGCGGGAATTTTCATGCCGGGGTGGAGGTGAGCCAGCTTGGTATGAGCCGTCTGTACATGGGCGTGGGTGATGATGATTTTTCGTGGCGTTTGAAACCGGGGCAGCAGTTTACGGCACCGGAGGTTGTTATGGTGTACAGCGGCGAAGGTGTCGGCGGAATGTCGAGAGTTTTCCATCGTCTGTACCGCAAACGTCTGGTGCGGGGAAAGTACCGGGATGGTGCTCGCCCGATTCTGACAAATAACTGGGAGGCAACTTATTTTGACTTTGATGAGGACAAAATTGTGGATATTGCCAGAGAGGCAGCAGCTCTTGGCATTGAACTGATGGTGCTGGATGACGGATGGTTTGGCAAAAGAAACAGTGACAACTGTTCTCTGGGAGATTGGGTGGCAAATAAGGAAAAACTCCCAAGCGGACTGGAGGGACTGGCAGACCGGATTCGTGAATGCGGCTTGTCCTTTGGCTTGTGGTTTGAACCGGAAATGGTATCGGTGGACAGTGATTTGTACCGGGAACATCCCGATTGGTGTATTCATGTGACGGGACGTGACCGCAAAGAATGTAGAAATCAACTGACACTGGATTTGAGCCGCCTGGATGTGTGCGACTATCTGATTCGTACCATAGGCGGTATTCTGGATTGCGGAAAAATTTCTTATGTGAAATGGGATATGAATCGTCACATGAGTAATCTCGGCTCGGCACTTTTGCCGCCGTCCCGCCAGCGGGAGATGCCTCACCGCTATATGCTTGGATTATATCGTGTGATGGAGGAGATTACAACAGCTCACCCGGAGGTGCTTTTTGAAAGCTGTTCCGGCGGAGGCGGACGTTTTGACCCGGGAATGCTTTATTATATGCCGCAGACGTGGACAAGTGATGATACCGACCCGGTGGAACGGCTGTTTATCCAGTACGGAACCAGCATTGCTTATCCGGTCAGCACAATGGGAGCCCATGTGTCTGCTGTGCCAAATCACCAGTCAGGACGGGTTACGTCTCTGAAAATGCGTGGGGACGTGGCGATGAGTGGTAATTTTGGTTATGAATTGGATTTGACTAAATTTACACCAGAGGAAAAAGAAGAAGTGAAACGGCAGATTGCCCGGTATAAGGACTTGCGTACCTTTATTCAGTCGGCAGAGATGTATCGTCTTGCCAGCCCTTTTGAGGGGAATATTGCGGCGTGGAACTTTGTATCCGAAGATGGAAAAGAGGTTTTTGGTGCGTTTTTCCGCATTCAGTCTGAGGTCAATCCCGGAATCCGCCGCATGAAATTCTGCGGTCTGAATGATGACGCCAGCTATCGTGATGTGGAAAGCGGACAGATTTACCGGGGTGATGAGTTGATGAATATTGGTTTAACCGTTGATTTGTACGGAGATTACCAGAGCCGGACATGGCGGCTGACACTTGAGCCGTAGCCTGCTTCGGAATCTCCTTTTGCACCAACGCTTACTCCCATTCCGATGCTTACGCCTCTTCTTCCAACTCAAATTCCAGCTCAGAGGTACAGTGTGGACATCTTGTCGCTGCAATACTGATTTCACTTTTGCAGAACGGACATTCTTTTGTCGTAGGTGCTTCCTCTTCCTCTGGCGATACCCGTTTGCCAAGGCTCAATGCCGTATTAATCGCTTTCATCAGGCAGAACAGAATAAATGCCATGATAATGAAATTGATTACCGACGAAAGGAAATTTGAACCATAAGTAGCAATGGAATCCAGAACAATATCCTTGTTCAGTGCAGCAATATTTTTTGGATGAGTCAGTAAGTTTAAAATCGGGTTGATGAAGTTGTTCGTCAACGACGTTACAATGTCTGAGAAGGCAGCACCGATGATAACACCGACTGCTAAATCCATCACATTACCGCGAAGGGCAAATTCTTTAAATTCCTGAAGAAATTTTTTCATAATCGTAGTTCTCCTTTTTTTCGAAAAGTTTTTAATTGTCTAAAACGTTGTGGTTCGTGACGCTTTTTGTCAATTTTATCATATTTTTGTCAAAATATCTACGTTTTGTTTTTCGGAAATCGAATTTTTTTTGAGGAAAATGCGAGACTCCTTATCTTTCCACGCATAGTACAAGACATGATTTCGTGTTCCCTGAAAATAAATGACATTTTTAACACTGGGAATCTGCAATTCCTCTAAATCAGCCTGTTTCGACAGCACAGTGTCGGTGTAAAGACCAAGGTAAAGCCCTTCGGAGGTCAAAAGGTATATGTTTTCACGATAATTGGACACTTCTGAGTCGCCCTCCAGAGGGAATGACTTGTCTGCCTGCCCGGAGCGTATGTCGTAGTCGGTCAACTGTGCGGTATCGGAGGAGGAAATCTTTTTTGTTATATAGTGGTAATTATAAAAAATATTTTTTCCTGCTTGTCCCCGGATGGAGTCCGAACCAAGAGCCTCTTTTTCTGCAATATTATAAAATTTTACGGAATTGTCAGCAAAGGTCAGTGCCAGTGCGGTGCCGGAAAACTGAATATCTTTTATTTCGGCAGAGCCTAATTTTTTCAGATGGATAACCTGACTTGTCCCATTTTTCTTTAACTTTATAAAGGCTTGTTTTTTCAGCTTGCCTTTTTTGTATTTTTTACGACAGCAGTAGAGTGAACCGTCTGCCCCATAGGTGAAGGTGTCCAGCAGTTCTCCTTTGGCACAAGTCCAGCTTGCCTCCTTCTTCCAAGTGGAATCATCATTTTCCAGAGAGTAAAGGGTGTACTTGCGGCTGCGGCACGTCACCATAGCCAGAGAGTTATTTACACTGTCGTAAACAAATTGCTCCGGCTTATGACCGCCAAGAGAAATGTCTATTGGCTCTGTTGCGGAAACTGTTTGAGAGGACGAATTCGACAGAGCACTCCCGGAAACATCCGCACCGGAAGAATCGGCAACTTTGTTTTTTGTGTTGACATGACATCCGATAAAGCCAAGACAGACAAATAAATAGGTACTGTAGTAGAGAATATGTAACCATTTCTTTTTCATTTTAACCTCCTGATAAAACGGCATAGGATACACCATATGTTTTTCAATACATTCTATGCGGTAGGAGTGAGAAATATTCTTATGGAATTATTTTTGTGCTTTACGACACAGACATCTTCAAAATCAGTACTTGTCAACGATAACAGCACATATTATAATGGAGGTTAGGAAAGAGGGGCAGTGAAGTCTGTCGGAGAAAATGAAAAATGGAGGCTGTTAGTTTTGAATGAAAATCATACTTTGTCTATACGTGGTAAGACATGGGCGACGGTTTTGCGTGTGATGACAATTATTACTTTATTTCTTGGAGCATATACGATGGTTCAGAGCGTCTTTGTGTGGGTGCAGGACTTTCATGAGCAGAATGTATCCATGCTCGTTGTGGCAATTTATTTGCTGGTGACACCATTTTCATTTCTAGCTGCGTTATTTTTTGCGTTTGGTGTTCACCGGATTTCTCGTGGTGACGGGGGAGATATGCAGATTGTACTCGGTTATGCCATGGCAGTGATGGCAGCAGTGGACAATCTGATTTACGTTTCCGTTCATCACTCGTCCGATTCTTTGAGTTTCTACATTCTCGGCGGGATTGAATTTATTTGTTTTGTTATTTGTTTTTTATATTATCAGGGAATCGGCAGCTGGGCAGTGACGCTGTGTGCTGCAATTCTTCTGGTGGCGTGTACGCTGCTGAAAACAGAGGAGGCTGTTCGGTACTTTATTTCCATTCAATATTACACCTTTACCGGATATTATTTTTCTCAAGTGATTTTGGATTTGCTGATTGCAGCAGAGGGGCTGCTGTTTGTTATCAGCATGGAAAATGGAATTGTGCAAAAAAAATAACGGAGGCGATAGAGCATGGACTCAATGATGAAAAAAATTAGTGATATCGGGATTGTCCCGGTCGTTGTGCTGGACGAGGCAGAGAATGCCCCGGCGTTGGCGAATGCCCTTTGTCAAGGAGGACTTCCTTGTGCTGAGGTGACATTTCGAACCGAGGCAGCAGAGGAATCCATCCGCATTATGACCGAGCAGTATCCGGATATGCTGGTGGGGGCGGGAACCGTTCTCACGACAGAACAAGTGGACCGGGCGGTGAAAGCGGGTGCCGCCTTTATTGTCAGTCCGGGCTTAAACCCGAAGGTAGTAACGTATTGTCTGGAAAGAAATATTCCGATTATCCCCGGAACCCAGACGCCAAGTGAGATGGAGAAGGCGTTGGAGCTGGGGCTGGAGGTCGTTAAATTCTTCCCGGCGGAACCGGCTGGCGGCTTAAAAATGATAAAAGCGGTGGCAGCACCGTATACTGCTTTGAAATTTATGCCTACCGGGGGGATTAATCTGGATAATGTGGAGGAATATCTGAAATATGACCGGATTCTTGCCTGCGGCGGCAGTTGGATGGTGAAGGGGGATTTGATTTCCCAAGGCAGATTTGATGTTGTGGAAAAGATGACCAGAGAGGCTGCGGAGCTGGTAAAGAGAGTGCGTGGTTAATAAATGGATGCGGCTTGTCAGAAGATGTTTTTTATGAGAAAAGAGGAGTCGGTGAATGAGTACATCACCTCAATGTCCAAAAAAAATTGAAGAATCCAGCCACTATTACTGCGGTGTTTTGAAGGCAAAGCGTTGTGGCTATGAGGAGGAAATCTGTTCGTTCTGTCCGGACTTACAGGAGCAGTTACGCTGCTCAGCCACGCTGAAAAAAGCGGTTGATTATGCGGCACAGGCTCACAAGGGGCAGTACCGGAAGGGAACGGAGATTCCTTATATGATTCATCTGCTGCGGACATGGTACTATGTGCGGCAGATGACGGAAGATGAAGAGGAATGGGCGGCGGCACTTCTCCATGACACGTTGGAGGATACGACGGTGACGGTGGAGGAGCTGCAAAGAGAATTTGGTGAAAATGTGGCGGCACTGGTGTTGGGAGAGACGGAGAAAAAGCGGGAGGAATATCCGGCATCTCAGACTTGGCAGCTGCGAAAATCAGAGACAATTCAGCGGCTGCGACAGTGGCAGCAGGACGAAACGAAAACGTCCGTTCTGCACATTGCCTTTGGGGACAAGCTGGCAAACCTGTTCTCACTGGCATTTGAATACCAGATTATGAAGGAACAATTATGGAATAAATTTAACCAGCAGGATAAAGAAAAACATGGATGGTACTATGGGGAAATGGGAAAAATCTTTCAGGCGTGTTTTCAGGACGGAAAGGAAAAAGAACTGGTAGAGGAATACTGGACGTATTATAAGGAGGTTTTTGGAAAATATGAAGTTTAATACGGTAGACGAATTGCAGCATTTTTCTTTTGATGATTCTGCGATTAATGAATTAAAAACAGAGGATGGGAAGATTTCTTTTACGTTTCAAGGGGCGACGGTAAAAGCAGACAATTCTCAAAATGCCAGATTTCAAGATATGTTTTGCGGAGAAATCCGGCTGGAGCTGGAGGACGCTGACATTGTACGGATTGTGAAGGAAGGGTACAAATATTATGACGCTAATGGCGACCTTCAGGAGCAGGTTCCGAATCAGGATGTTCCGGCTCCGGCACAGAAGAGCGTGTTGGAACGGTGTGCCAAGGGCGTTGTGTTCACTGCGGTGGAGGACTCTGTAGAAGATGGATTTGCCTATGAATTTGGCATTGATGTTCCAAGGGAGGACGATGAGGAAGAGGTGGACACCTACTGGCTGTGTATTCGCTTTGCCCACGCCAGAGCAATGTGGGACCGCTACTGTAATCCGGCAGAGGAATAATGCCAAAAAACTGACAACGTTTTTTCATTTACCTGACAAATTTACCTGATAAGGTATAGCCATTGATGAGCTGAGGGCTTATCGGTGGCTTTTATCAGTTAAGAAATGGAGGTTTCATGATATGAAGAGAAAAAGTATTGCAAAGAGTATTGCGGTTTGTCTTGCGTCTGCATTGCTTATTGGCAGTGTGCCGGATATTGGCATGACATCCGTATTGGCAGCAGGAAATGAGCAGAAAAATGACATTTCTGAAACGGGCGGTGTAGAAGGGGAAGATAAGTCTCCGTCGTCACCGGATAGTTCAGTTGAACCGTCGTCGTCACCGGATAGCTCGGCTGAACCGTCGTCATCACCGGATAGTTCGGCTGAACCGTCGTCATCACCAGAGGGTTCTACCTCTCCTTCGCCATCTCCATCGGCAGACGTTTCCAGTGGCGGAGCAGTTGTCGCAGCACCTACATCCGAGCAGCCGACGACTCCTGCCTCGGTGACAGTGAGGGGCGGCTCTAAGCGACTGCGTATTACGTGGAGTAAAGTTACCGGTGCAGACGGATATTACATTTATTGTCGTCCGTCGACATCTTCTGTTTATACAAAAGTAAAAACGATTAATGATGGGGCTACTGTAACCTATGACAAAACATCATTAGAACAAAATACCACATATTTTGTCAGTGTGTCTTCTTACAAGCTGATTAATGGTGTCGCAGTAGAGAGCGGCCTTTCCACCGCAGTGTCGGCAGTGACGACCGCAGCAACGAAAACATCAAAAACGGCAAAAAAATACAGCACAAAGGCAAAATTCACAGCTTCTCCGGCTTATAAGAAATATACAGCCATGAAGAATGCTTTGAACTATTCCAAAACCTTTGCCATTCCGGGCATGAAGAATACAAATGTCGGTGGATTTAACTGTACATCCATGGTGCCGCAGGGAATTACGCTGGCGGGAAGTTATTTTCTGATTACTGCGTATGACTCCAAGGGAACCGACTATTCCGTTATTTACGTAGTCAGCCGTTCGTCCAAATCTTACATTACGACGATTATTCTGCCAAGCAAGGCAAAGGTAGGCGGTATCGCCTTTGATGGTACAAATGTATGGATTTCCAAGGGCTCCTATGCGGCAAGCTTCCCTTATAGCTTTATTACAGACACTGTAAATGCGGGTGTTTCCTATAAAAAATTGTCCGCTTACAACACGTCGGTGAAGATGAACACAACTGCCTCTTATATGGGATACTATAATGGTATTCTCTGGGTAGGCGGCTACAGCACCAGTAGTTCTACCATGTACGGCTACAAAGTCGGCAATGTATTGACAACGCCTACTTTAACCCAGACTTACACAATGAGTGTGCCGAGTAAGACACAGGGAATTACTTTTGACAGTGACGGAACGCTTGTTCTCACACGAGGATGTGGGAAAAATACGACGGACAGCGGGTACATTTCCCAGATTCGAACCTATAAGCCGTCCTATGATAATGCGGGAACGACTGGGAAGGTGCTGAAAAATGCCGCACTGAAAACGACCAAAATGCCGCCGAAAGTAGAAGGCGTGGCAATTTACGGAACGTACACCTATACCTTGTTCTCGTCCAGTCATTACACATCATGCAAATATCCGGTAGACCGGGTACTTGCACTGAAAACAAATAAACTGGTTTAAAATCCGGTGGAAGGCAGGATGAATGATGTTACAAGAAAATATAACACAATCATGATTGCTGCCAGTATGAGGATAGGGCCAAAGCGGTGAAAATTATCAAGAATAATGCCCTCCTTCTTTAGGAAGGAGTGGCGTCTGGCGGCAAACAAAACACCATGAAGAACAAGGATAATCGCAAAAAGCAGTGTAGTAGCGGTGTTGTCTTTAAACAAAAAGAAAGACAAAAGAACCCATTCAAAACAGAGAATGATTCCCTGAAAAGGGAAGGTCAGGACATAAGGGATTCCTACCTTTTCCAAGTTCTCCGGTTCATGAGTTTTTGCGTACTCCATATCTTCTTTTAAGTCCTTGATATCAGTGTATTGTTTCGTCACATCTTTTTCCATGCATCTGCGAATGACGGGTTCGTACCGTCCTTTGTAGGTGCATTTTCCTTTTGGCGGTTTTCCGGTGAGCATTTCGTGAAAAATTGCTCCCAGAAAGTGAAGAAGACTTTGAAGGGGGCTTTTCTGCTTGATAGTACCCGGCTCAAAATCTAAAAATTTTACCCGCCCGGTGGAGGTGACAAAAAGGTTGCTTGGCTTCAGATTGTGATGGACAATCGGCGGATTTGCAGACAGTAAAATTTCAATGGAATGGCAGACCTGTTCCATAATGCGTCCTGCCTCTGCCTCGGAAAACGTAATGCCCTGACTGCGGTTTTTTGCCAAAAGCTCCTCCAGTGTGTTTCCCTTCAAAAACTCCTCCACCACAAGGGTATTGCCATCGAAATATTTTACCGCATAAATGTGAGGCCATTCGCTGTAATCAAGGCGTTTTAATGTCTCGTACAACGCTTTTACATTTCTCTTGCGGTACATTTTCAGTATGCCCTCCGGGTGCCCCGGTTCTGCCATGCATTTTACCCGGTAAATTACGTTGTGGTCATTCTGGGAGATGGGTTCTCCCTGCGGGACATATTGTTTTGTGACAAAAAGTTCTTTCTCCGACGCCATAGCATTGCCTCCTATTTCTTCCTATGATACAATCAGTATATATCAAATAAGGAGGAAAAAGCAATGATATTTCGATATCCGGCTTACTATGATAAATTTGTCTGCATTGCAGACCGTTGTGAAGACACCTGCTGTGCCGGGTGGGAAATCGACATCGATGATGACAGCTATCGGTATTACATGACGATAGAGGGAGAATTTGGCGAACGGCTGCGGTCTTGCATGAAAGAATACGAGTCTCAGGGAGAGGATGTTTACGAGGAACATGGTTTTGTGCTGAAGGAAAAGAAAAGGTGTCCTTTTTTGGACGAAAAGAATCTTTGTGATTTGTACCGGGAGCTGGGAGAGGATGCTCTTTGTGATGTGTGTACGGATACACCGCGTAATTATTTGGAATACGGCGGCCAGAGAGAATTGGCGTTAAGTGCCGCCTGTCCGGAGGCTGCCCGGTTAATTTATGGCAAGGAAGAAAAAACTACATTTGTAGAAAAGGAAATCTCGGAGGAGTTAGATTTTGAGGAGACAGAGGAGGAACTGGCGTTGGCACAGATGGTTCGGCAGTCGAGGGATGAGGCAATCCAAATTCTGCAAAATCGGGAAATGCCCTTGGAACAGCGAATCTGCCGATTTTTGCGTTATGGAGAGGAGGTACAGCAGAGATTAAATGGGACAGAACGGGATGTGCCGCCGGCGTCTTTGTCAGCGTTCCGTCTGTTTTTGGGACGAATGGTGACTTTTACCGGTATGGAGAGTATAAATGAGGAGTGGGAGGAACGGCTGAAATTATTGCAGGAGACTTTTGTAGAACCGGAAAACAGCGAAGATTTGTACATGGAGGCACTGGCACATTTACATCGGGAAATCAAAGCCCGGAACCGGGAATATGAATATGAGCATTTGATGGTGTATTACGCTTTTATGTGTCTGCCAAGATGTGTGGATGATTATGATTTTATCGGGAAAGCCAAGCTGGCAGTGACCAGTTTTCTAATGATTCGGGATATGGATGCGGTGCAGCTTCTGAAAAATGGCGATTATACGAAGAAAGACCGGACTGATACAGCGAGAATTTATGCGAAAGAGGTAGAACATTCGGAGAAAAATCTGGACTATCTGGCAGATGAGTTTTTGTTTGAAGAAACTTATGAAATTTCTAATTTGTGCAGGGCTGTGGAGACTGTGTGGGAAACTTGACATTTGTGTTAAAAAAGTGTAGAATACAAGATGTCGTGTGTACACACGCTTGACGTGTGTGTATATATGAAATATCATAAGGAGGTGCTCCATCGTGCTAGAGTTATCGGTTGCACAGATAATCGTAGCGATAGTCGTTGTGGTAGTCCTTTTGGCGGTAGCGTCTTTCATTGCATGGAAAAGTGCGATTTCCTATCATATCAAAGTAAGTGAGGCAAAGGTAGGAAGTGCGGAAGAAAAGGCCAGAGAGATTATCGACGATGCACTGAAGACCGCTGAGACGAAAAAGCGGGAGGCTTTGCTTGAGGCGAAAGAAGAAAATCTGAAAGCCAAAAACGATCTCGACAAAGAGACGAAAGAACGCAGAGCTGAGATTCAGCGTTACGAGAAACGTGTATTAGGAAAAGAAGAAACTTTAGACAAAAAAATGGAAGTACTCGAAAAAAGGGAATCCAAGCTGAACGCTCGGGAAACAAGTTTTGAAAAGGAGAAAGAGAAAGTTGAAGAACTCCGTCAGAGCCATTTGCGTGAACTTGAAAAGATTTCCGGTCTTACCTCCGAACAGGCAAAAGAATACTTATTAAAGACTGTAGAAGAAGATGTAAAACATGAAACTGCAGTTATGGTTAAAGAATTGGAACGTCAGGCAAAGGATGAGGCGAATAAAAAAGCCAGAGACCTTGTGGTTACAGCCATTCAGAAATGTGCCGCTGACCATGTGTCAGAGACAACGATTTCCGTTGTGCCGCTGCCGAACGATGAAATGAAGGGAAGAATTATCGGACGAGAGGGACGGAATATCCGTACTCTTGAGAGTCTGACCGGTATTGATTTGATTATCGATGATACGCCGGAGGCAGTGATTTTATCCGGATTTGATCCGATTCGAAGAGAAGTAGCCAGAATTGCGTTGGAAAAATTAATTGTGGATGGCAGAATTCATCCTGCCAGAATCGAAGAAATGGTTGAAAAAGCCAAAAAAGAAGTAGAGACAATGATTCGCGAAGAAGGAGAGGCGGCCGCACTTGAGGTTGGTGTCCATGGTATCCATCCTGAGTTGATTCGTCTCCTCGGAAAGATGAAGTTCCGTACCAGTTATGGTCAGAATGCACTGAGACATTCCGTTGAGGTGGCTCATTTGACCGGACTTCTTGCCGGTGAGGTTGGTGCGGATGTCCGCATGGCGAAACGTGCCGGATTGCTGCATGACATCGGTAAGGCAGTAGACCATGACATGGAAGGTTCGCATATTCAGTTAGGAGCTGATTTGTGCCGTAAGTTTAAGGAATCTGCCTTGGTTATCAATGCCGTTGAGGCACATCATGGCGATGTTGAGCCGGAGAGCATGATTGCTTGTCTCGTTCAGGCGGCAGATGCCATTTCGGCAGCCCGTCCGGGTGCCCGCAGAGAGACACTGGAAACATATACGAATCGTTTGAAACAATTAGAGGATATTTCTAACAGCTTTAAGGGAGTTGACAAGTCTTTTGCCATTCAGGCAGGTAGAGAGATTCGAGTAATGGTATTGCCAGATCAGATAAATGATGATGAGATGGTATTACTTGCCCGGGATGTATCAAAACAGATCGAGGCAGAATTACAGTATCCTGGTCAAATTAAGGTGAATGTAATCAGGGAATCCAGAGTAGTAGACTATGCGAAATAACGTGTGGTTTACCATATTTGTTTGAAGATGAAAACCGCTGTATTCTTTTGAATACGGCGGTTTTGTTATGCATTGTATCCAGAATTAGGACTGTCCTTTTGCAATTAGTGTAGTAAAATATAGAAAAGTATGTTAAATTATATATCAGTAACATACAGTATAATTTGTTAAAGCTGGTAAAATTAGACGTTTTATCAGTGGAGGAAAATATGACTATAGATATGAAATTTTTTGATGTATACTATTTTTGCCATCTTGCTAATGAAAGTATGGGGGAATTTAATTATTTATCCACTAATTCAGAATTTACGGAACGACAGTTTGATATTGAACCAGAGGACTTTCCTAAAATATCGGTTTTAAGGGAATACTGCTTATGGTTGGTAAATAGGGTTTTGTATGAGCAGGCAAATAGTATAGCAAATTTTGGGGAAGTGATTGATTTTAATCCTATTAGCTGGATTGAACAGGCTGTTATGAAATATAGAGGGATGGACATATCTTTAAATAATGATTTTAAAATTGACTCTGATGATTTTTTTGAAACATATAACAATTATATAGAGTATTTGGATAAATACGAGGAAGGGCTATTTTACAATGTAATTTCTGATATAGCAACAGAAATTGAATATATATTGTTTCAAAACAGAGATTTCTTGTTAAGATTTAATGAGCAACAGGCTGTTGCGTTTGAAGAAAATCATAGGAAAAGAGTTTATATTCCGGAATGGGTAAAACGTGCAGTTCTATTTAGGGATAAAGGGCGTTGTGTTTTTTGTAAAAAGGATTTAACGGGATTATATTCGTTGTTGGAAGATAATGAGAAGCAGTTTGATCATATTGTTCCATTGAATGAGGGTGGGATAAATGATGTTTGCAATATCCAATTATCATGTCAAGTCTGCAATCTTGATAAATCAGATACCAGTAAAACAAGTACACTATATCAAAGTGCCTACTAAGTTATAAGGTAAGGTCTTTTTGGGATAAATTTTCCTATAAGGATTTTACCTTCCTTTTTGTATGCTTAATATTTTTGTTGATTATATCAAAATAATCGTTTATACTATATCTTGTATGGAGGAAATGTGTAATGACAATATCAGAACAGATTAAAATATTATGTGTCAGGTGTAATCTTAGTGAGGCAGAACTGGCAAGGCGGCTTGGAAAGACCCCCCAGAGTTTTAACGCTAAAATGAAGAGGGGAAGTTTTACGATTGCAGATTTAGACGAGATAGCCGATGCGGCAGGCGTTGTATTTGAACGCAGTTTCGTGATGATGAATGGAGACAGGATTTGATGAATACGGAAAAAATAACGGAATTTAGATTAGGCGAGCTGTTTTGCGGACCGGGCGGACTGGCACTGGCAGCAACAACGGCAAAAATAGAGAAACCGGAATATAAGATTATACATAAATGGGCAAATGACTATGATTTGGAAACATGTAATACATATACAAGAAATATATGTCCGGATGATGCAGACAGTGTTATTCATAGCGATGTCAGAAAACTGGATTTAGAACATTTAGGGGACATTGATGCACTTGTTTTTGGTTTTCCCTGCAATGATTTTTCTGTGGTAGGGGAGCAGAAAGGGTTTGAAGGTGTTTTTGGCCCGTTATATACCTATGGGGTTAAGGTGCTGGAAAGATATCATCCGCAGTGGTTTCTTGCCGAAAATGTCGGCGGATTGAAAAGTGCCAATGACGGGCAGGCATTTAAGCAGATACAGGATGATTTGGCTGCTGTGGGTTACCGTCTTTATCCCAATCTATATAAATTTGAGAATTACGGTGTACCGCAGGCAAGACACCGGGTTATTATCGTGGGTATAAGGGAAGATTTACCCTATGTGTTCAAAATCCCCAGTACGAAGCAGTACGAAAGTGTTGACAATACGTGTAAGACAGCGATAGAGATGCCGCCGATACCGGAGGATGCACCCAATAACGAGCTGACGAAACAGTCTGCTACAGTAGTGGAAAGGCTGACCTATATCAAGCCTGGTCAGAACGCATTTACGGCAGACCTCCCGGAGCGTCTGAAGCTGAATGTTAAAGGGGCGAAGATAAGCCAGATATATAAAAGGCTTGATCCGAAAAAGCCGGCATATACCGTTACGGGTTCCGGCGGCGGAGGTACGCATATTTATCATTATGCAGAACCAAGGGCATTGACGAACAGGGAGAGGGCAAGGCTGCAGACTTTTCCAGATAATTATGTATTTGAGGGTTCAAAGGAATCCGTAAGGAAGCAGATAGGAATGGCAGTTCCTCCGCAGGGGGCAAAAATCATTTTTGAAGCGATATTAAAAACTTTTGCAGGCATAGAGTATGAGTCCATGCCTGCCAGTATAAAGGAGTAGCTTATGTTTACGGAAGAATTTGAAGACAGGATTTTATTCGCCCCTGCGAAAATAGACGGTCTTTCCTGTAACCGTTTAAAGATTGTAACGGCTTTTACAGATGTGGAGCGCATTTCAAGCCATCTGATTAAGCTGTATGACGGGAAAAATAAACAGTATGTGTCTAATATTAAAGTGGACATTATTTTGGGGATGACAAAGGGTGCAGGCCTTACAGAGAAAAAGCATAAAAAGATATGTGCGCAGATTGAGCGTCTGAACAGTGTGGCAGGGATGCCGAAAATAACATGCCACTACATTGTAGAGGGAAAACAGGTTCATTCTAAAGTTTATGTGTGGTGCAGGGGAAACGAGGCAGTTGTCGCTTACTGCGGTTCAGCGAACTATACCATGAATGCCTTTTATGCAAGAAGAGAGTGCATGGATGCATGTGATGCGAAAGAGGCACACCGCTATTACAAGAGCCTCCTGCAAGACAGCATGGACTGCTTTGATGATGGGTTAAGCAGTCGGCTGACCTTTGCGGCAAAGAAAAATGTGGAAGATGATGTGGCGGAAACAAATCTTGAAAATCTTTCATGGGAAAAGTACGAAACAATGCAGCCGCTGGATATGCTGGAAATCTCCCTGCTGAAAGCTGACGGAACGGAAACCGGATATGGTTCAGGCGTTAATTGGGGAATTAGGAAAAACGGTTACAAAAGAAACCGCAATCAGGCATACATACCTTACAATACGGCAGACCACAAGAAAGGATTTTTCCCATCGGTAAATCCTGACGGGACATACCCTGTTTTCAAGGTTATCATTAAGGGGTATGGGGCGTTTTATATGAGACAGGCGCAGGCAAATGGAAAAGGACTGCACACACCAGAAAGTAATGCTGTTTTGGGTGAATGGATACGTCTGCAACTTGGTGTTCCGGATGGGGTGTATATTACAAAAGAAATGCTTGAAAATGCAGGTGGAGCAAAGGTACTGTTTAAGAAATATGATGATGGAATCTATACACTGGAATATTAAGGAGAAAGGAAGATGTTAAATTACTGGTGGGTTACCCGCCCAAAGAGGAAATTAAATTCAATTCCTGAAGTGCTTGCCTCTTTTGCGGATTTGTCGCTGAATCAGGAATGGGAAGGACAGAGAAATTCCCATCTGGCATATGAGGATGCGCTGGAAGAAGCCGGATTAAAGAGAAAAGGGGAACGCCGCGACCAGACAGGCGGAGGTGGCAGGACATATAAGGCATGGCTGGCAAGCCTGGGACTGATATTTACGCAAGAATCCACAGGCAAAATTAAGCTGACGTTAGCAGGAGAAGCTATTATGAATGGCGATTCCCCGGTGGAAGTTTTAAAAGGGCAGATATTAAAGTACCAGTTCCCTTCTTCCTTTTCTATTGGAAAAGGTGTGCAGGTATCTTCCCGTTTTAAAATACGTCCATTCCGTTTCCTCTTGAAACTGATGTCGGATGAAAAAATCAAATACCTGACAGAAGAGGAAATTGCAAAGGTTATAGTTACAGAGGCAGAAAATGAAAGCGACAAATGCTATCACTATATTGTGGAAAGGATTATCCAGTTTCGGAATTATGGAGATGCCTGTCTGGAAGAGGACTTTTTTACCAAGTACAAATCCTCTAAGGGTGCGGTCAACCCAGAGCATCCGTACAGTCATTTAATAGACTTGGCAAATACAATTATTAACTGGCTGGAGTACACGCAGCTTGTAAAACGTGACGGCGGACAGATGGCGGTATTAGACGATAAGAGGGAAGAAGTAAAAAGCATATTGGAAGAAAAGCCTAATTTTATTGACCGACCGGAACAGCATGAATATTTTCAGCGGAAATACGGCTTGGATCCGAAGCATAGAAAGGACAACCGCAATCTTGCACTGACGAAAACGGTTACAGCGTCAATGATAGCAAGACAGAAAATCATGCAGGCATATATTACGGAATCGCTGAAAAAACCAATTACCAGAATAACACCACAGGTGGTGGATTACATTATCAGCGTGACGGGGATAGATGGGAAAACGGTGGAAAATGTGCTGGTTGAAACATATCCAAATGGTTCCGTCGGGGCATTTATGACAAAATACTTTGAAATGGCATTTAAGGGGAGAGATGAAGCAACGGAATTTGAAAAGGCAACTGTAGAACTGTTTCAGGATGTATTCGGCTTTGAGGCAAGGCATGTAGGACCGATTGGACTTACCCCTGATGTGCTGGTATTATCTGACGAGGACGGTTATCATGCAATTCTGGATAACAAGGCGTATCATAAATATACAATTAGCAACGATCATTTTAACAGAATGGTACACAATTATATTGGAAATATCAGCAGTTATGGTGATGGTGATAAATCGCTGGCATTCTTTTCCTATATTGCAGGCGGATTTGGGACGAATATTGACAAACAGCTGAAAAAAATTGTGGATGCAACAGGAGTAAATGGTTCAGCAGTGAGTGTTTCCAATATGATTAAGCTGGTGGAACAGCATAACCAGACACCATACAGCCATAAACAGATAAAAGAGATATTTAGTGTTAACAGGCAGGTACTGCTTAGTGACCTTGCATGACAGTAGGTGATAAATTTTGGATAATCTGACTGCACAGCAGAGACGGAAAAATATGCAGCATATCAAATCAAAGGACACAAAGATAGAAGTTATGCTGCGGAAAACCCTTTGGAACAAAGGCTACCGATACCGCAAGAATTATAAAGGACTTCCTGGGAATCCGGACATTGTCCTGACAAAATACAAAATAGCAATTTTCTGTGATGGTGAGTTTTTTCATGGGAAAGACTGGGAGGTGCTGAAATCACGGCTGGAGAAAAGCAATAACGGCAGTTATTGGGTAAAGAAGATATCCAGAAACCGGGAACGGGATGATGAAGTCAATAAAAGACTGTTGTTTGAGGGCTGGACGGTTATCCGGTTTTGGGGAGATGAGATTAAGAAGGATGTGGATGAGTGTGTGAAGATTGTGGAAGAAGTGGTATTTGACAGTATGTTATTAGGACATGATGAGTATTAAGATATGGAGGATGCACATAGGTGCTAAAATGATAATGAAACATATTAAATTGTATTCCTTTTTTTCAGGATGTGGATTATTGGATTTGGGTATGGAAAAAGCTGGTTTTGATATTGCGATGGTGTCGGAAAAGTATGAACCTTTTTTGGAGGCATATAAATATTCAAGAAATAAGATGCAATTGCCAGAACCAGAGCATGGATATTTTAATGAAGATATATCTGACTACTTGAACGAAACGTCAACACTTGATGAATTTATGAGTGATGATAGAAAAAATAATATTATAGGCTTTATTGGTGGTCCTCCTTGTCCGGATTTTTCAACAGCAGGTAAAAACCAAGGAGTAAAAGGTGATAATGGTAAATTATCTAAAATATACTTTGATTTAATTGCAAAAGAAGAACCCGACTTCTTTATGTTTGAGAATGTCAAAGGATTGTGGAAAACTAAAAAACATAAAGAATTTTATGACAAAATGTATAGAAAAATGCAACGGAAGGGATATTATATTATTGATAAATTAGTAAATTCCCTTGAATATGGCGTCCCACAAGAACGAGAACGTGTTATCATGATAGGAATTAAATGCACTAATAAAGTACAAAAAGATAGAATTAGAGTTCTAGTACAGAAATTTAATTGGGGAATTTCGGATTTTAATATATTAGGTGTTATTAAAAATATGGAATGGCCTATTACAGATGAATTTGTTGAGGATAGTATTATGGAGATGCCGGATGGCATTGCGGAAGAATTGACTGTACAGTATTGGTTCAAGAAAAATGGTGTTGATACACACACAAATGCAAATGATTATTTTAAACCTAAAGCAGGATTAAATAGGATGCAAACTGTACAAGAGGGTGATGTTTCAAGGAAATCATATAAAAGACTGCATAGATGGAGATATTCGCCTACAGCAGCGTATGGTAATAATGAAGTACATTTGCATCCGTATAAGGCAAGACGATTGAGTGTGGCAGAAGTGTTAGCAATACAATCAGTTCCTAAAGAATTTGAATTGCCGAAAGAAATGTCTTTGACAGATATGTTTAAAACTGTTGGTAATGGCGTTCCGGTACTGATGGCAGAAAGAGTGGGAAAAGAATTGAAGAAAATATTAGAGTTATACTTTGAAGAAGAGAGGCATTGAATATGGTATATACGGAAGAAAGTATAAAAGAGGATTTGTTGAATTTGAGGGTTAGAGATTTCTATCTGAAATATTTGTTGAGATCAGATAACTGGTATTTTGAAAACGTATTAGAAGTTGATGAAAAAGATATAATACATGCAGTGGATGATTTCAAGATGTTGGTTAGTGATGCAATGAATATTAGTTTTAATAATGTGGTTATGGTAGGTAGCGCCAAGATTGGTTATAGCTTATCCCCTCAAAAGAAATTAAAAACTTTTACTGACGAAGGAGAAAACAAATCAGATATTGATATTGCAATTATTTCGCCCCAATTATTTGACCATTTTTGGAAATTATTTAGAGTTTCATATAATGTAACTAAAGAAAGGTTTTATCGATACATTTCAAGAAGTATTTATAGGGGCTACATATCAGATACTGATTTACATAACATTGAAGAGTGTCGAATGGAATGGCTAGAATTAAGTAACGAATCTACAAGACAGTTACAACGTAAAATGTATTTTAAACATGAAATACATTATAGAATATATAGAGACTGGAAGGATATGGAGGAGTATCATATTCAATCTATTGAACATTTGAAAGGAGTTGTAGGAAATTATGGGAAATAAGTTTACAAGAAATTCAAAGAAAATCACATCGATATATAATGAGTTTAAAGATGGAACTTTAGTAGTTGATAGAACATACCAGAGAAAAACGGTGTGGGGAGCAAAGGATAATATTAGATTAATAGAAACTATTTTGCTTAATTTAATTATACCGGAAATCTATTTATGGGATTTTGACACAGACCCTAATACGGGAGCAACAATTACTCATATTGTTGATGGTCAGCAAAGAATAAATGCTATCTTTGATTTTATTGGTGGAAAATATAAGTTACAGAAGAAATATTTAACAGACAATGTGGTTTTAGAAAAATATAGTGATAAATTTTTTAAAGATTTAGATGATGAAACAAAAAAAATGATTTGGTCATATGAAATGTCGATTATTAATTTGGATAAAGATTTTTCAATTGAGGAAGTCAGAAAAATGTTTTATAGATTGAATTTAACAGATTATAATTTGAACGAACAGGAGAAACGAAATAGTTTAAATAGTAAATTTGGAGAGGCGGCGGAGAAATTAGCGAATGAGGAATTTTGGGAACAATATAAGGTTTTTAGTCCAAGAGATGTAAGAAGAATGCAGGATATTGAGTATTGTAGTAGTGTTTTGATATTGGCAAGAGAGGGGATAATTGATCAAACTAAAAGTGAAAGGTTGGATCAGATTTATAAAGAGTTTTGTGAAGAATACGAAGATGTATATGTAGATGTTGAACAGGTTCATAATGCAATGCAATTAATAAAAAAAATTACTCAAAATGAGACAAATGGGTTTGTGAATAAGAAAATTCAAATGTATACACTGTTTAGTGTAATGCTTGATTTTTACGAGAATAAAATTGATATTACTGAATCAGAAATTCAAATGTTTGAGGCGTTTGCCAAGTGTTATATTATGTTTAAGAATGAGTATGATTTGCGGGGGGAGGATGACAAGGAACAAAAAGTTATAGAATATTTAAAGAAATATAAATTGGCATCTTCAGAGGGAGTCAATAAGTTAGGGAATAGAATGATACGATTTGAAGTTTTAAAAAAGATTTTGCTTAGAGTTGATGACTTGGAAGTAGCCAATTTTGATAAGATAGGTAGGAAAATGCAAGCGATAGAAATGGATAAAGAAGAGGAATGATATGAGAGCAGTATAATCGGCAAGTAGTATACATTAAATTTGATTGTCTGTTTATGAAGATTGGCATATAATAAGCGAAGTAAGTGAATTGATGAAAGTTGCACCTGCAAGCCATAAGGACTATCAATAATGAAGCAAAGTGCCATTGGTACTACTTTGGCACTATTTTGCAGACAAAAAGAGAATATAAGGTAGAAAATGGGCCTTTATTTAACATAAAAGCTAAATAAAAGGATTGGCTGTTCGGGCTGTCCCGAGACCGTTTCAAGTTTTGTGTAAACTCAAAAAAACTGACATAAGATTTATTGATAGTTACTAAGGGCAGAGACCAGATTTTGGTTCTCTGCCCTTAACTGCATTATACAATGAAATTTTGGTATGTCAAATAAAACCTGTTTATCATTTCAGATTTTATGATTCAATTTTTTCCAGCCGTTCTTCGAAATAGATTTCCAGCTGAGCCCGGATTTGAGACCAGTCCCGGCGGCGACCGGTCCATTTTTTTGTGATGTCCATGGTGGCTAGATACAGCATTTTCAAGAGGCTGTCATCACTCGGAAATACGGTTTTGCTTTTGGTCACCTTGCGAAGCTGCGGGAGTGTCCCAAATGTCCGCACCCCCATCACTTATAATTTATTTAAATATTAGTTTTATTTTCTCATAAGAGCCTAAGTGATGGGGAGACCTGGCTCAACTTTTTGTGTTGTGGGTGTCAACCCCTATACTGTTTGTACCGCATTTCCAATTCTTTGAAATCATTTGTTCGTTTGGCAAGTGATGTGGTATCTCTATTCTGTAAGTTGTGTTTATACACAATATCAGCGTTTTTTGTAATGCAATTTTTTGACGATTAATTTCACGACTTTCTGCTTGCTTTATTTCCATCTGATATAAATAGGTGTTCTTGATACTGTGCTAAATACTTTATGTATCTAGGATTAATTTCGTATAATTTCAGTCTTCTCAATTTTTCCCTCCTAAAACTACAGCAGGGACATAGTGTCAAAATCGACAATTGACGGAAAGAATGGAGATGGGTATAATAAAAATAGGAAAACGGAAAGGAAGTGGGATGATGGAACAAAATGTTTTGCAGGAATTGGTGTCTGGTATATTGTCAATTATGCAGGAGCAATTGGTGAGCATTGTTTTATATGGTTCTGTTGCCAGAGGTGTGAATACGGAAGAATCAGATGTGGATGTGGCACTGCTTATGAATGGAGAATTGGGGGGCGATACGGAAGATAAACTGTCAGATTTTATTGTGGATATGAATTTGAAGTATGATAAAGTTTTTTCTATAATAGATATTGATTATCAAAAATTTTCGACATGGGAAAGCAGTATACCATTTTATCAGAACGTAAATAAGGAGGGGATTGTTCTTTGGAAAGCGGCATGCTAGAGCCGTATCTGAGGAAAAACTGGAAAAAGTAGTAGTGGCAAAACAAAATAAACTTAACAGTGGAATAAATCATTTGTTTATGTTACTATATACTTAGGAAAAGTGATGACACAAGGGGTTGATAAAAGATGGAGCAAATTGATAAATCGGAATTAGACAATCGTTTGTTTGATGGTTTTGCTGCCGCTTCTGATAGGAATTACATTTATATATGCAACATGAAAACAGGGGTATCTCGATGGGATAAGAAGGCAGTAGAGTATTTTGGGTTGCCGGGGGAATATATGAAAAACGCCGGGAGCGTGTGGGAGGAGCACATTCATCCGGACGACAGGGAGGCGTATCGGAAGGATATTGACGAAGTATTTTCCGGGAAGAAAGTTACACACATGATGGATTATCGTGCGGAAAATCTGGAAGGGGAGTACGTGCTTTGTACTTGCCGCGGAGTTGTCATGAGGGGAAATGATGATGAGGCGGACATTTTTGTTGGTTCGATTGTGAACCACAGTATCAGTGATAATGTGGACGCTGTTACGAACCTTTATAATGTTTACGGATTTCGTCAGTATTTTCGTTTCTTTCAGGAAAGCAGGAAAAAGGGCAGTATCCTTTTAGTCGGCATTAATAATTTTTCGGAAATAAACGACATTTACGGCTATCAGGTTGGTGACCATGTGCTGCGTGTTTTTGGCGAGAAATTAGTGAAGGAAATGAGCGAATATGGTCCGGTGTACCGCATGGACGGTGTGCGGTTTTCCTGCTGTCTGCAGGAAGAGTCCGAAGCAAAGATTTCCGCCATTTATGAAAAGATAAAGCGGATGGCTGGCCACGATATTTTTCTTGACGGAGAGAGGATTGCCATTACGGTGTCGGGCGGTGTTGTGATTATGAACTCGAACTATGATGAGTCCTCTGTAGTTACAAGTGCGAGGTATTCTTTGGAGCAGTCGAAACATGAAAAACATGGTGAGTTAGTATTTTTTAATGACAGCCTGTTGGCGGATAACCGCAAAAATCTGGAGTTGATGGGAGCATTGCGAAAAAGTATTCTCAATGATTTTGACGGCTTTTTCCTCTGCTATCAGCCGGTGATTGGTGCGGAGTCTGAAGACCTTGTCGGGGCAGAGGCACTTTTGCGATGGGAAAAAGAACCTTTTGGACTGGTGCCGCCGGGACTGTTTATTCCATGGCTGGAAAATGACCCGTCCTTCTTTGACTTGGGGAACTGGATTTTAGAGCGAGCCATGACAGAGAGCAAGGGGATTTTGGAAAAGTACCCGAATTTTGTGCTAAATGTAAACATTGCCTTTCCGCAGTTGGCACGAATCCGCTTTCGCCAGAGCATAAAAGAAATTTTAGACCGAACCGGGTTTCCGCCGAAGAATCTTTGTCTGGAACTGACCGAGAGGTGCCGCCAGTTGGAGGTTTCTTATTTGCGGGAGGAAATTGACTATCTGAAATCATTGGATATTAAAATTGCCATGGATGATTTTGGTACCGGATTTTCCTCGCTGAACCTTTTGAAAGACCTTCCGGTGGACACGTTAAAGATTGACCGGGGGTTCGTATGTGATATTCAGGGAAATGTGGCGAATCAGGAGATTGTCCGGGCAATCAGCAGTTGTGCCTCTAACTTGGATATACATATTTGCATGGAGGGATTGGAGGACCGGAATATGGTTGACTATATGAGCAGGTTCAGCCCTTATAGTTATCAGGGGTTCTACTACTCCAGACCGATTCCTATGAATGATTTTTATGATAAATACATGAAGTGATTACACAGGAGGAAACGATGTCTTATTTTCCTATGTTTATTGAGCTGCAGAACTGTCCCTGCCTTGTGGTGGGGGGCGGTTCTGTAGCTTTGCGTAAAGTAAAAGTATTGCGGGACTTTGGCGGAGCCGTTACCGTAGTGGCACCGGAGATACAAGAGCCGATTCGCTGTCTGGAGGATGTCCGCTGTCTGGAACGGGGCTTTGAAGAAGTGGATTTAGAAAATGTAAAACTGGTCGTGGCGGCAACCGATGATAACGAACAGAATCACCGGATTAGTCAGATGTGCCGTACTCGTGGCATACCGGTAAATGCAGTTGACCAGCAGGAGGACTGCGATTTTATTTTTCCCTCTTATATAAGGGAGGGAGAAGTGGTGGCGGCTTTCAGCAGTGGTGGACAGAGTCCGGTAGTTACCCAATATTTGAAAAGGGAGAATAAACCTATAGTGACGGCAGAGCTGGGAGAACTGACAGCGGAACTGGGGAAAATCAGAGAAGAGGTCAAGAGCCGTATCGCTGCGGAGGAAGGGCGAAAGGCTGTTTATCAGGAGATACTTTCTCTTGGACTCCGGTTAAAGCGTGTGCCGACAAAAACAGAAATTGAGAACATTTTAAATAAATACGAATGAAGGAGTGGAATTATGAATCGTGGAAGACGGTTGAGAACAAGCGAGACACTGCGCAGTATGATACGTGAAAATAAGGTAGGGGTGGATGAGCTAATCTACCCTGTTTTTGTCATAGAAGGAGAGAACCAGTGCAATCCGGTGGAGTCTATGCCGGGAATTTACCAGTATTCATTGGACCGGCTGCCGGAGGAATTGGATCGAACCGTAGACGCCGGAATACAAGCAGTATTGCTTTTTGGCATTCCGGCTCACAAAGACGAAGTTGGAAGTGGTGCTTATGACGAAAATGGAATTGTGCCAAAGGCGATTCGTCTTATTAAGGAACGGTACGAAAATCTGCTTGTTGTCGCAGATGTCTGTCTGTGCGAGTACACATCACATGGACATTGCGGTTTGATTCGGGATGGAGAAATTTTAAATGACGAGACGCTGCCTCTTCTGGCTAAGGCGTCCGTTGTCTATGCACAGGCAGGAGCCGATATCATTGCTCCCAGTGACATGATGGACAAAAGAGTGGAGGCAATTCGTCAGGCATTGGACGAGGCGGGGTTCATTCAAACGCCGATTATGTCTTATGCCGCTAAATTTGCGTCGGGTTACTATGGTCCTTTTCGAGACGCCGCCCATTCGGCACCGGGTTTTGGTGACCGCAAGACATATCAGATGGACCCTGCCAATGGTCAGGAGGCACTTCGGGAGGTTGAGCAGGATTTACGTGAGGGGGCAGATTTGATTATTGCCAAGCCTGCCATGGCGTACATGGATGTCATCAAGGACATTACAACTCATTACAATGTGCCGGTGGTTGCCTACAATGTCAGTGGAGAATATGCGATGGTAAAGGCTGCTGCTGCCAATGGCTGGATTGATGAGAAAAAGATTGTCATGGAAAATATGATTGGCATGAAACGTGCCGGTGCTAAAATGATTATTACTTACCATGCGTTGGAGGTTGCAAAATGGCTGAAATCAGAGATGTAAAATCAAAGGAACTGTTTCAACGGGCGAAAATCCACATTCCCGGCGGAGTAAACAGTCCGGTGCGGGCATACGGTTCGGTGGGGATGACGCCAAGATTTATTGAATCTGCAAAAGGAGACCGCATTACGGATGTGGATGGAAATGAATATATTGATTACGTCTGCTCGTGGGGACCGGGGATTCTCGGCTCTGCCCACCCGCAGGTGATAGAGGCGGTACAGAAAGCCTGTGAAAAAGGTCTGACTTATGGCGCACCGACAGAGAAAGAAATACTGTTGGCGGAGTTGATTGCGGAACTGATTCCGTCCATGGAGGTCAGTCGGCTTGTCAGTTCGGGAACCGAGGCAGTTATGAGTGCCATTCGTGTGGCACGAGGGTTCACCGGAAGGGATAAAATTGTGAAGTTTCAAGGCTGCTATCATGGACATTCTGATGGCTTGCTTGTGAAAAGCGGTTCTGCGGCATTGACCACCTCCATGCCGGACAGTGCCGGAGTGCCAAAAGATTATACGAAGAATACGCTCATAGCCCAATTTAATGACCGGGAATCCGTAAAAGAATTGTTTGAACGGAATCCGGGAGAAATTGCAGCGGTCATTGTAGAGCCGGTAGCTGCCAATATGGGAGTGGTTCTTCCTTCCGATGACTCCGCTGACGATTCTGCTGACGGAAAAAATTTCCTTGGCTTTTTGAGGGAGATAACGGAAAAAAATAATGCCCTTCTGATTTTTGATGAAGTAATCACCGGATTTCGGCTGTCACTGGGAGGAGCACAGGAGTATTACGGCGTTCGCCCGGATATAACCACACTTGGTAAAATTGTGGGAGGCGGCATGCCGATTGGAGCTTATGGTGGACGGAAAGAAATTATGGACATGGTTTCTCCGGTGGGCGCTGTCTATCAGGCGGGAACGTTATCCGGAAATCCGATTGCTGTTACAGCGGGAATCGAGACATTGAAACTTCTGAAAGAAAATCCGTCCGTTTATGAGCAGTTAGAGCAAAAGACAAAGAAACTGGCAGATACGGTGAGGGAGAGTGCCGGAAACCGGGTGCAGGTGAACCAGATTGGCTCTCTTATGAGTTTGTTCTTTACCGACAGACCAGTGACCGACTACGAGGCGGCGGTGAGTTCTGATACCGATGCTTACGCAAAATATTTTGCCTATATGCTGGAGCATGGCATTTATTTAGCACCATCCCAGTTTGAGGCAATGTTTGTTTCCGTGGCTCACAGCCCGGAGGATATCCGACACACCTGCGAGGTGATGGCGGGGTATTGGCAGTAAATTCAGGAGGAAGAATGAAAATGATAAATTTAAGGAAAAGAAAAATCTTGTCTGTTGTACTTGTTGTACTGGCGGCTTTTCTTTGCGTTACGTCAGCAGGCGGACAGCAGCAGACATTTGCGGCAGAAAGTACGGAGCCTTCCATGGCAACGGAGACACCGGATATACCGGAGGAAACGGCAGCACCGACGGAGACACCGCAGGAAACAGCAGCACCGACGGAGATACCGCAGGAAACAGCAGCACCGACAGCTACGGCTAAACCTTCTCCCAGTCCGACACCTCAAAAAAAGATTCGCTTGACGAAACCGAAGGGCGTTCAAGTGGTTCAAAGGACATCATCGACCATTACGTTGAAATGGAAAAAGGTAAAAAATGCAAAACAGTATGAAATATACTGCAAAAAGAAGGGTGCAAAATCTTATAAAAAAGTAGCTGTCACAAAAAAATTAACCTATAAGAACAAAAAGAGAAAAGCAAAAACGGTATATTGCTATAAGGTTCTTGCCGTCACGAAAGATAATGAGGGAAAACGGATTCAGTCACCATACAGCAAAGTGAAGAAAGTGACGACGAAACCGGAAGTCAAAAAAATTGCTTATGTCGGTGATTCCGTAATGTGCGGCATGGCGAATTATCTCAATAATAAAAAGAAAGGCAGACGGGTAATTGGGAAAATCGGCATCAGTACATGGAATTTTTGGCGTGGTGAATATATGGATAAGGTATTAGATTACAATCCTGACAGAATCTATATTATGCTGGGCGTTAATTCGCTTGTCGGAACACCATCAAAACAGCACTGCGATGCAGTTGTTGCGGATTACAAAAAGATTATACGGCTGTGCAAAAAAAATAATCCGAATGTAGAGATTATTATTCTGTCGGTTGCACCATGTACGGCAACCTGTAAGGAGACATCGAACCGTTACATCAATATGTACAATAAAAAACAAAAAAAGATGGCAAAGGAAAAAGGACTGCTGTATTTTGATTTTTCATCGGAATTTAAAGACAGCACCGGATATTTGAAACATGAGTATAATGGCGGTGACGGACTGCATTGGTCAGCGGCAGGGTGCCTTAAATTTAAAAAGCTGCTCAACGCATATAATAAAAAACTAAAATAATGAAAAGAGGAAAAAGAGGATGAAACATTTAAAAAAAGGGATATGTATACTGCTTGCACTTGCTTTGTTGGGAGGTACGATTTTAGAAAATTCACAAACAGCGGAGGCACAGACAAAACCATCAAGTCTGGCGTCTGTTGTTGCAAAAAGTGTCGGCAAGAGTTATCCATTTACTGCAAAGGACATGAAAACAAGCAAACGCATGATCTTTGGCATTATGGCTACAAAACTGGATTCTTATGCTGCGTATGAGAAAGTATCCGGCTCCGGCAGCAGTACAAAAGAATATTTTCTTTTTATCGGACAGGCATCGTCTACAGAAAATGCGAAGAAAAGTGTGGCCTCTCTGAAAAAATATGTATCCAGAGAGAATGAAAGCATGGGGAATTATCTGTCTGCTGAGGGGAAAAAACTGTTTCAGAGTGTCCAGATTGGAAGAAAAGGAAAATGGTGCTGGATGGTGATGGTAAGTCCTTCCGGAAGTGTGAATAAAAAAGCAGTAAAATCAATAAAGAAAAAAAT
This sequence comes from uncultured Eubacterium sp., assembly GCA_964518785.1. Taxonomy (GTDB): domain Bacteria; phylum Bacillota; class Clostridia; order Lachnospirales; family Lachnospiraceae; genus Eubacterium_F. The sequence goes on along the minus strand of CAZFHT010000002.1, from coordinate 21,150 downwards.
GTAGGCTGGAAGTTGGGAAAATGGTTTTTAGCAGTTTAGTATTTTTATTTCGTTTTTTACCGTTGGTGTTGATTGTGTATTATCTGGCACCGAAACGGTGCCGGAATTTTATTTTATTTGTATTTAGTCTTGTGTTTTATGCGTGGGGAGAGCCGGTTTATGTTGTGCTGATGTTATTTTCTACGATATGGGATTATACATTAGGACGTTTAATCGGAGTGTTTCACACACAAGAGAAAAAATTGGGAGCGAAAATCTGCCTTTTTCTTTCTCTGCTCGGAAATCTTGGTCTTCTGATGGTGTTTAAATATGCTGATTTTGCGATTGTAACGGCAAATCAGATAACTTCACTGCATTTACATAAGCTGAACCTTGCTCTGCCTGTCGGGATTTCTTTTTATACGTTTCAGACGTTATCGTATACGATAGATGTATATAGAAGGAAAGTGAAACCGCAGAAAAATTTTGTCACGTTTGCGGCATACGTATCTCTTTTTCCACAGCTCATTGCGGGACCGATTGTCCGTTATGAAACGGTGGAAAAGGAATTGCATGAGAGAACCGTCTCATTACATGACTTTTCGCAAGGGGCGTTTCGGTTTTCAGTCGGTCTTGCCAAAAAGGTGTTGATTGCCAATTCAATCGGCGGGTTATTTGACGAGATAGGCGCACTGGATATGGGAAATCTCAGTACGGCAACGGCATGGCTCGGCGTACTGGCATTTACGTTTCAGATTTATTTCGATTTTTCCGGATATTCCGATATGGCAATCGGACTTGGCAGGATGTTTGGATTTCATTTTTTGGAGAACTTTGATTATCCGTATGAGTCGGCGAGTGTCACTGAATTTTGGAGGAAATGGCACATTTCACTCAGCACATGGTTTAAAGAATACGTTTACATTCCACTGGGCGGAAACCGAAAGGGAATGGCAAGGCAGTTGATACACATTGCCATCGTCTGGCTGCTTACCGGATTGTGGCATGGAGCGTCATGGAATTTTGTCTTATGGGGCGTATACTACGCTTTTTTGCTAATCATGGAAAAACTTTTCTTGCTTCGGCTTTTGAATCATTTGCCAAAGCTGGCGGGGCATCTTTATACGATTCTTGCTTTTGTCGGCGGCTGGGCAATTTTTTGTATCTGTGATGTAAAAGAGGGCATGAAGTACGCATTTACACTGCTTGGCAGAGGGCAGAGCCTTGTGAATCAGAATTTTATGTACTATCTTCTATCGTATGCCGGACTGTTTCTCCTTGCTGCGTTGGGGGCGACCTCCATACCGGCACGTGTGGCAAAACGGATTCCCGGACAGAAAATTTTGCGTTTGTTCTGGCTTGCAATCTGTCTTTTACTGTCACTTTCTTTTCTTGTGGCAGACACCTATAATCCATTTTTGTATTTTCGTTTTTGAGTGACGAAACAGCCCGACAGAAACGATGATAGGAGGTTTTTTTCGTGGAGAAGAATAGAAAGAAAAATAAAAAGAAAACCGGAATATCGGTAATCGAACTGCTCAGTGCAGTGATATTTATTTCGTTTTTTCTTGTCTTTGGCGTGATTACACTGGTGTCGCCAAAGTCAGATTATTCAATGGAAGAAAAAAGGGCACTGCAGGAGCTGCCGGAATGGAGCAAAGAGAGCTGTCTGGACGGAACATTTCAAAATGACTATGAGAGCTATCTCAGTGACCAGTTTATTGGACGGTCTTCCTTTGTGAAGGTCAAAACGAAAATCGGACTGCTGCTTGGGGAAAAAGAAATTAATGATGTTTACGTTGGTAAAGATGGCTATTTGCTTGAAAAATATGAGCCGGGTGATTTTGACGATGAATGGGTGACGGGAAACATCTGGTATCTTTCTGATTTTCTGAATGTGATGTTGCAGGACTATGGAGAAAACCATGTCCGCTGTCTTTTTGTGCCTTCAAAGGCAAATGTATTGACGAACAAATTGCCTGCCTATGCCGAGATTTATAATACATCTTATGTGGTGGAAAATTTGAGAAAAGATTTGACAGAAAATTTGGATATGGATGTCAATGTCAATACGGTTGTCGGGGACATGACCGAGATTTTGAAATCACATCAGGACGAATATATTTATTATCGCACAGACCATCACTGGACGACGAGGGGAGCTTACTATGCCTATGAAAGTTACTTGAACAGTCTGGGACGCAAGGCGGCGTCTTTGGATTCTTATGAGTACGTTCCGGTGAGTGATGATTTTTACGGAACAACAATTGATAAGGTACAGGTTGCCGGGGCTGCTGATACCATTTCGGCACTTCAGACAAAAAGCCGCAAATTGCAGTTGGAATTTTACGATGGGGAAACGACAACAAAGAGCAGCAGCTACTACGATGATGAGGCATTGTCCACACAGGACAAATATAATTATTTTCTGGGTGGAAATACCGCACAGATTCGAATTTCAACAGGTACGAAAAATGGGAAAACACTATTGTTGATTAAGGATAGTTACAGCAATTCTTTTGTGGAATATCTGGAAGGTGAGTACGAAACCATTTACATGATTGATTTGAGATATGCAAGAAAAGATATTTACACACAAATGGATGAAATTTCTGAAAAAGATGAAATTACCGATATTCTCGTGATGTATAATATAGAAAAATTTATGCAGGATAATAATTTGGATTTGCTGTAATTGTTGAATATGTTATAGGTTGAGCCATTAGGCTGCTGTTCTTCTGTTGCTCACTTCACCAAAGTTATTATGGCGGTTTACGATAATACAATCTCCACTGAACGATGTTCTCCACTCGCAGAAAATATATTTTTTATAGAATCTTGTCGATTATTAGTGTATAATAGCAATCATAGTACAGACGATTGGTGGTGAGTATATCTTTGGAAGTATATCATGGTACTATTTCAAGTTGTGCAGAAAATATAATCAACAATGGAATAATATTAGAGAAAGGTAAGCCTAAGGTAGATTTTGGTCAAGGATTTTATACAACGAAATCATATAAATTTGCAAAATCTACAGCCATAAATAAAACAAAAAAGACGAATATGTATCATGGTGATAATTGTGTTGTTCCGATGATATTAAAATATAATATGAATGAAGATATGCTAAAAGATTTAAATGTGTTGCGTTTTGATAAAGAAGGACTCAAATGGGCACAATTTATCATCAATAACAGGAATGGTTTTAAGTATACAGAAGTCGTAGGCTCACATTTTCATAATTTGAATCATAAATTTGACATTGTTATCGGAAGTATTGCTGACAATAAAATTTCTGCCATAGCTAAAGAACTAAATGAGCTAAAAGAAAAAGTAACAAGGGTTGAACTGGCTGGTATGAAATATCCATATTCCACAAATCAGATATCTTTTCATACGGTAAAAAGTTTAACTTGTATTAAATTGGCAGATTGTGATATAATTACAACCAATAAATAGAAGGGAGATGTTGACAATGAGTGATTATGATATTGAGAAATTTAAGTTTTACTTAATGGAAGAATTGGTAGCCGAATATAATATAACTGAATTGGAAGCACAGAGAATTATTGCCAAATCTACAGTCAATAAAATGCTCAAGCAAGCCCCTGAGTTTATTATGCATTATTCTATAGAAGATAATGCAAAAGAAATATATGATGAGTATATTGGAATTCCAATAGAAATGTAAATGAGATAGCAAGCACGACAGATAGAGAGAAAGGCAGAGATTTTAGCGTGAGTATGATGTGCTTTGGATATATAGGAGTTCGCTACAATGAGACTCCGCTGGCGGTGAGGGAGTGTGTCTCCTTTACCGATTCGAAAAAAACAGAATTGATGGAGAAAATGCAGAGAATCGGAGCGACGCAGTGCATGGTGTTATCTACGTGCAATCGAAGTGAGATTTTCTTTTTTTGTCCCGAAGAAAAATTTGAACAAATCCGCCGCTGTTATGAGGAGACGGCACCCGGATTGGATTTGAGTGATTACCTCCGGCAGTGTCAGGGAAACGAGGCAATTGATTATCTTTTTCGGGTGACGGCGGGGTTGGAGTCCCTTGTGCTGGGGGAAGACCAGATATTAGGGCAGGTCGTGGAGGCGTTAGAGCTGTCCCAGACAATGGGATACTCTGGAAAAGAACTTAACAAGGTTGTGCGGGATGGGATTCGCTGTGCAAAGAAGATTAAGACCGAACTTCACATCAGTGAAAAACCACTCTCGGTAAGTTACGTGGCTGTGCAGCAGTTAGAAAAATACTGTGCCGAAGAGGAATACGAAACCGACGGATTTCGAAAAAAAACGGGAATACGCGGAAAAAATATTTTGATTATCGGCAGCGGAAAGACGGCGGCACTGGCACTGACACATTTATATGAACACTCTCCGAAGAAGATTTATGTCTGCAACCGGACAATGGCTCACACGAAGGAACTGCGGGACCGTTTCCCGGATGTGAAGGTGCGGGAATACAGTGAACGCTATGAGATTATGCAGGACTGTGATATTGTCGTATCTGCCACCGCCTCTCCCCACCTTGTGGTGACGGAAGAAAACTACAATCAATACGTGCGTCCATACCGGAAGAAAAAGGTACAGTATTTTCTTGATTTGGCTGCACCGAGAGATATTGATTTCAAGTTGTCAGAGCAGGATAATGTGAAAATCATTGACATGGATTTTTTGCAGAATATAACGGAAAAAAATCAAAGAGATCGAGAGATTTTGGCAGAAAAGAGCCGCAGTATGATAGAGGAGGGCGTGCAGGAATTATTGGAATGGTTTCATGTCAGCAGAATGGATGAGACGATTGAATCATTACAGAAACGGTGCAGTGATATTGTGGAGGACAGCTTTTCTTATCTGAACCGCAAGCTGGATTTAAGCAGCCACGACGGAAAACTTGTGAGAAAGGTGCTGAATGCTTCCCTCCAGCGGTTGTTAAAAGAACCGATTCGAGAATTAAAGCATTTGGATACAGAGGAAGAACAGGAAGAATATAAGGAAATGATACAGAGATTATTTAACAGGAGTTGATTATGAAAATTATCATAGGAACGAGAGGTTCAAAACTTGCCCTTGCACAGACAGAGAAGGTTCGGGACACTTTGGAAAAGGCATACCCGGAGTACCGGTTTGAAATAAAGATAATCACGACAAAAGGAGACCGGATTACGAATCGTCCGCTCGCTGAGATTGGTGGGAAGGGGCTTTTTGTCCGGGAAATCGAAGAACAGCTTAAGTCCGGCGAGATTCAGTTGGGAGTTCACAGCATGAAGGATATGCCGGCGGAACCGGCACCGGGACTTGTGTTTACAAAAGCGTGGAAACGGGAGGATTCCAGAGATGTTGTCATTCTCAGGGAAAAATCCTCTCTGGCAGAGCTGCCGGAGGGAGCCGTAATCGGTACGGGAAGTATCCGAAGAAAGGTCCAGCTCCAAAAACTAAGACCGGATATTCAAGTGATGGATATTCGTGGAAATGTGGATACGAGGCTGAGAAAGATGGAGGAACAGAAACTGGATGGCATTGTGCTGGCGGCGGCGGGCTTGCACCGTCTGGGGCTGCATGAGAAGATTACCCGCTATCTTTCTTATGAAGAAATGCTCCCTTCCCCGGCACAAGGGACGCTGGCGTTGGAAATCCGTCAGGATAATGAAAAACTACAGCAGCTTTTAGATGCACTGTCTGATGAAGAAAGCGAAAAGACTACGGGGGCAGAGAGAGAATTTCTCGCCCTCTGCGGTGGAGACTGCCATATGCCGATTGCGGCAGTGTGCGAAAAATTATCTGCGGAAACTTATCGCCTGCGTGGAATGTTTGGCGGCAGAGAAGGAACTCGTTTGGTGTTTGCAGATGTGACGGGAAATGACGTGAAAAAATTAGCTGCACAAGCAGCGGAAAGAGTGATGTCATGATGGGAAAGGTTTATTTGGTGGGTGCCGGTCCGGGAAATCCGGGGCTGATTACGGTTCGTGGGAAAGAACTTTTAGAGCAGGCGGATTGTGTTGTCTATGACCGACTTGTCTCACCGGAACTGCTGAACATCACGAAGGCGGACTGTGAAAAAATTTACGTGGGGAAAAAGAACCATCATCACACGATGAAACAGGAGGACATAAACGCACTTCTCGTTGAGAAGGCAAAAGGGAAAAAATGTATTGTCCGTCTGAAGGGCGGTGACCCTTACGTCTTTGGCAGGGGTGGAGAAGAGGCACTGGAATTGATAGAAAATGGCATTTCTTTTGAGGTGGTTCCCGGCGTGACTTCGGCGGTGGCGGGAGCCGCTGCTGCCGGAATTCCGGTGACACACCGGGGACTTGCCGGAGGGTTCCATGTGGTAACTGCGCATAATCGAAAGGATGAGCTGGCAGATATCGATTTCACCGCTTTGGCAAAGGGAAAGGAAACGTGCATTTTTCTCATGGGACTGAGCAAACTGGGAGAGATTGCAAAGCGGCTGATGGCGGCAGGAATGTCAGGGGAAACTGAGGCGGCGGTCGTGTCTCATGCCACGACAAGAGAACAGCAGGTGTGTCAGGCTCCGCTTGAAGAGATTGAAGAAAAAGTAAGAGAAGACGGAATCAGTTCTCCGGCGTTGATTATAGTTGGTGCTGTGGTGGGGCTGCGTTCTCAGTTGGCGACTCCTCCGGCGAAGAAGTGTCTCGTTCCGAAGATTGGAAGGGAACCGGGCAGATTGGCTAAACTTTTGCGAGAATATGGAATTTTGACAGAGGAAATCACCGTAGGAGAAATTGTGTACCTTGACTGGCTGGAAAAAGAAAAAGGAGAAATAAAAAGAGAATCCCATCCGGACTGGCTTGTATTTACAAGCAGAAATGGAGTCAGAGGATTTTTTTACGGACTTCAAAGTGCCGGGGCAGACATTCGGAATTTTTCCGGCTGCCGTATAGCGGCTATTGGGAAGAAGACAGTAGTAGAACTGCAAAAATACGGTATCCAAACCGATTTGATACCTCCCCGGTCAGATAGTGTTTCACTGGCAGAAGCATTAAAAAAAGAAGTAACGCAAGGAACAAAAATCTGGTACTTGAAGGCACTCAACGCCCCAAACCGCTGGAAGGACAAACTGGGGGAACTATGTCAGGTGGAAGAAAAAAATGTATATAAGAATCAGAAGGTGGAGATTCCCCATGAGATTGACTTTTCAGACTATGACGGCGTGGCATTTACGTGTGGTTCCTCGGTGGAACGGATTTTTGCGGCAAGAGAGGGGACAGAATCGGAAACTTCGGGAGTAAAACTGTTCAGCATTGGTCCTGCGTGTACCGGGGTACTGAAAGCCAAAAACGGCCATGAGATTTATGAGGCAGAGACAGCTTCTTATGAAAAGCTGGCAGAGTTGATAAAGAGGGAGTTGGGACGGTAGGTATATAACGTTACTATTCACAGAACCGCCGACATTCGCAAAGCCGAGTGCTTTACGCACTCTTTCTCGCTCCTTACGGAGCTAACTTTGCTCATTTGGGAGGCGGTTCCTGTTTCACAGGTATATAAAAATATAAAAATTCGTATCTTACGTGCAAGCACGACGAACGGAATTTTATATTTTTATATACTGTGAATAGTAACTATATAACAAAATATTCCCCAAAACCCCTACACATTTTCCTGACTTTCTGCTATAATATAAATGTATAGTAATTTTTTTATAAACACAAAAGGAATGACAGCACGAGGGGGATTGAAGGGTATGAATGGCAGAAAAAATTTGGGGAAAACAATTTTAATTGGTGCAGCGGTAGTTTGTATTATTATCGCTTTTGCCATCTTTATCAAAAGTACGGACGAAAGAGCTACGTCGATTAGCGTAAATTCATTGAAGGATGTCACTGTCCAGAGTTCGGAGCGAATCAATGAAATCATGAACCGGGCAGAAAAAGAAATTTTGCTTACGGCGGCACTTTATGAGCATATGCTGGAAAGTCCGAATGTGACGAAGGAAGACCTCGAGGTATTGACAGAGGAGTCTCCCTTTGATTACATTGAATTCGTGACAACGGAAGGCGTTCATATAACAGAAAATGGGAATCACAAAGATTCTTCCGATGAGGTATACTGTGAGGATGCTTTGAAGGGGCATACCGGAGTATCCGCAGTATTTGACTCGAAGATTGCAAAGGAAAATCTTGTGGTTTTTTATACACCTCTTTCTTATGACAATGAAATACTCGGTGTCCTTACCGGAATCTATAAAGAGAGCCAGATGAAGGAAATGCTTCATAACACTCTTTTTGGTGAAGAGGCAAGAACCATTCTGTGTGACGGAGAGGGTAACATCATTGCCGGGAACAGTGAGAGCGAAGATGCGGAGAGTGTCTTTGATGTCGGGGTATTTCACCGGGAGCTTTCTTCTGATGTGCAGAATGAGTTGAAAGTGGCACTGCTTGAGGGAAATGAATATGAATTCCAGTATGAGGGTACCGGAGGCGTTGGAAATGCCTGCGTGACACCGCTGTCAAAAAACGGCTGGATGTTGATTCAGACATTCCCATCCACTGCTACCGCCCAGATTGTGCGGCAGTCAGACCGGGCAGGGGTTCAGTTACTTGTCGAATTAATTATTATCTTTTTAGTTTGTCTTATCGGCATGCAGGTTACTTCTTATATACAGAAGAAGAAGTTACTGAAGGAAAATAAAGAGCAGGCATATGTGGTTGATGGCATTTTGAGGCTTTTCGGTACTTTTGTGCTGGTGGATTTGGAACAGGGCACTTACCGCTATCTTGCCGGAACAAAGCCGAGACTTCCCCATTTTCCGTCAGAGGGTAACTATGAGCAGTTGAAAGAGTATCTCCTTGACAATGTAAAAGAAGAGGAGGAGAAGGAACGGCTGGCGCCTCTGTTGGAAAAAGAAAATCTTCAAAAAAGCCTGAATCCGGACACCACTCATGTCCGATATGAATACTCCATCAAAAACAGTGAAGGTATGTGGGACAGCCTGAATCTCATCTGTGCAAGCCGGGTTGGGGGTGTCGCCACCGAGGTATTATTTACCTATCAGGACGTAACCGCAGTGAAAAAGAGGGAATTGGAGAGTTACGAGGCATTGAAGGAGGCATATAAGGCAGTGGAAAGTGCCAACCGGGCAAAAAGTGCATTTTTGTCCAATATGAGCCATGATATCCGCACGCCGATGAATGCCATTATCGGTATGACCGCCATTGCCGGAACTCATTTGAATGACTCCGAGAGAGTGGCGGATTGTCTGCAAAAGATTACGGTGTCCAGCAAACATCTTTTAGGACTGATTAATGAAGTTCTTGACATGAGCAAAATCGAATCCGGCAAGGTTGATTTGACCGAAGAAGATTTTGACTTGTCAGAGTTGATAGACAATCTCCTCGTTATGGTGAAACCTCAGATTGACCAACGGAATCAGGATTTGATTGTCAATATTAACGGTGTCACCCATGAAAATGTAATCGGAGACAGTCTCCGTATTCAGCAGGTGTTTATGAATCTTATGAGCAATGCCATCAAGTACACGCCAAACGGCGGCAAGATTCATTTGAGCATTACGGAGAAAAAAGTAAATCAGAAAAAAACGGCTCTTTATGAGGTTGTCGTAGAGGACAGCGGAATCGGGATGTCAAAAGAGTTTCTCGGAAAAATCTTTGAACCTTTTGCCCGGGCGCAGGATAACCGGGTGGAAAAAATGCAGGGAACCGGACTCGGTATGCCGATTGCAAGAAACATTGCCCGCATGATGGGCGGAGACATCCGGGTAGAGAGCCAGCAGGACGTAGGCTCGAAGTTTACGGTGACGTTCTTCTTAAAATTGCAGGATGAGGACGAGGTTGGTTATGCGGAATTTATCGACCTTCCGGTACTGGTTGCGGATGATGATGAGATTAGCTGTGAGTCTGCCTGCGAGATGTTAAATGAGATGGGAATGAAGAGTGAGTGGGTTCTCTCCGGCAGGGAGGCAGTAGACCTTGTAGTGAAAAGACAGAATATGCAAAAAGGTTTCTTTGCTGTTATTCTGGACTGGAAAATGCCGGATATGGATGGTGTTGCCACCACAAAAGAAATTCGAAGAATCGTGGGAAATGATGTGCCGATTATTATTATATCCGCTTACGACTGGTCAGACATTGAGCAGGAGGCAAGAAAGGCGGGAGCCAACGCCTTTATCGGCAAACCTTTGTTTAAATCGAAAATTGTTCATTTGTTCCGCAGCTTGGTTGGAGACTCCGGTGAAGGAGAAGAGGAGAAATCAATGCCTCTTAAGGAGCTGGAGGAAATGAATCTGGAAGGAAAAAGAATCCTTCTTGTGGAGGACAATGAAATCAATACTGAGGTGGCGACAGAAATTCTGGGCATGACCGGAGTTGCCATTGAGTGTTCGCCAAATGGTTCGGATGCTGTTGACAAAATCACGTCGGCAGAAGACGGTTATTATGACATGATACTCATGGATATCCAGATGCCGATTATGAACGGTTATGAGGCTGCCAGTGCCATCCGTTCGATGGACCGGGCATATACGAAAAAAGTGCCGATTATCGCCATGACAGCGAATGCTTTTGCAGAAGATATTATGGCGGCAAAAAGTGTAGGAATGAACGGCCATATCGCTAAACCACTCGATTTAGAACAGATTGTGAAGGCTTTGAAGAAATGGCTTTAAAAAGTAAAGAGGATTGACATTTATATGAAATGTAGGTAAACTAATAGCGGTTAGGAGCAATTCTAACCGTTGTTTCATTTATAACGATATTTAGGATGTAAGAAATTATTTAGGGGGAATTAAGAGAATGTTGTCTAAATTTTGTGTAAGACGCCCATATACGGTTTTCGTAGCCGTAGTTATCATTTTAGTTCTTGGGTTTTTGTCCTTTCGGAACATGAGTACGGATTTACTTCCAAGCATGGAGTTTCCATATGCGATTGTCATGACTACCTATGCAGGAGCCAGCCCGGAAGAGGTGGAGCGTACGGTCACTGAGCCGGTGGAACAGGCGATGGCAAGTATTAATAATATAAAGACCGTACAGTCTATGTCCATCAGCAATATGTCCGTTGTTATCATGGAATTTAATGACGGGACGGATATGGGTTCTACAACGGTAGATATGAGGGAAAGCCTCGATACGGTCACTGCGTCATGGGATGATGCCATTGGCAGTCCTACCATTATGAAAATCAATCCGGAAATGATGCCGGTCATGGTGGCGGCACTGGATTTTGACGACATGGAAAGCACTGAAGTGACAAAGAAGGCAGAGTCCGACATTATTCCGGAGTTGGAAAGTGTGGAGGGCGTTGCCTCTGTAGACGAGTCCGGCGGCGTGGAGAAAAAAGTTCAGGTAGTAATCCAGCAGGATAAACTGGACGCAGTTAATGAAAAAGTTCAGAAGGCGATTGACGGACAGCTTTCGGATGCCGAGGAAAAACTGGAGAAGAATGAGAAGAAGGTAGAAGACGGTAAAGATACGCTGGACAGCGAGAAGAAAAAGGCAGCCGACAAGATTGCCAAAGGGGAGACGAAGTTAAACAAAGCGTCTGAGAAAATCAAGATAGGTCTGGAGACGATTAACACGCAGATTAAAGAGGTAAAGGCACAGAAAAAAACGCTGGAATCCTCGGAAAAGCAGATAAAAGCCGGACTGGCAAAGATTGCTGCCAGCAAGACGACATTAAATTCTACCATTAAGACGCTGGAGAACTCCAAAGCACAGTTGGAGGTGCTGAAGTCCGGCGGAATGGCAGGAGACGATATTGACAGCAAGTTACAGGAAGTGGAAGAGGGGCTGACAAAAGCAAAGTCCGGTTTGACCGAACTGAATAAGCAGGAAACCACCCTGAATAAAAATAAGAAAAAGGTGGACACAGCAAAAAAGAAGATTCAGTCCGGATTGAAAAAACTGAAGCAGGCAAAGAAAAAATTGCAGGCTGGCAAAGTATCCACGACAGAGGCACTGGAGGAGCTGAACAAACAGAAGATTTTATCCAGTATTCAAATGAGTGTGGCACAGGTTCAGCTGGACAATGGGGCGGACAAAATTAGCGAGGCGAAAAGCCAGTTGAAGTCTACCAAAAAAACGACAAAAGAAAATGCAGATGTCACCAAAATCATCACAAAAGAAATGGTAGAAAATGTTCTGAAGGCAGAGAACTTTGATATGCCGTCCGGCTATATTACAGATGATGATACCTCTTATCTTGTGCGGGTGGGAGACAAAGTTGATGATGTGGACGACATCGGTGATTTGGTGATTTGCGACATGGGAATTGATGATTTGGATCCAATCAAACTCAGCGATGTGGCAGATGTGGCAGAGACGGATAATTCTGATGATGTATATACGGTTATCAATGGAAATCCGGCAGTTATGGTGACAATTCAAAAACAGTCCGGTTATTCCACCGGAGATGTGACAGACGCTTTAAAAAGTAAATTTACCGACTTGGAAAAGAGTAACGACGGATTACATATTTCCACGCTGATGGATCAGGGGATTTACATTGATTTGGTCGTTGACGCCGTAGTGAACAACTTGCTGGTAGGTGGTATTCTGGCAATTTTGATTCTGCTGTTCTTCCTGCGGGATATGCGTCCGACGATTATCGTTGCCTGCTCCATTCCGTTAAGTGTCGTGGCGGCCGTTGTCGCCATGTATTTCAGCGGCGTGACACTGAATGTAATTTCCCTTTCCGGTCTGGCACTGGGCGTAGGTATGCTGGTGGATAACTCGGTCGTTGTTATCGAGAATATTTTCCGCTTGAAAAATGAAGGTTATTCGACAAGAAAAGCTGCCGTAGAGGGAGCAGGTCAGGTGGCAGGAGCTATCGTGGCGTCTACCCTGACGACGATTTGTGTGTTTGCACCGATTATTTTCACAGAGGGAATTACGAAACAGTTGTTTGTTGACCTCGCTTTGACATTGGCATACACGCTGGCGGCAAGTCTGATTATTGCCTTGTCGCTTGTCCCGGCTATGTCGGCAGGCCTGCTTAAAAAGTCTCGCAACAAGGAATCCCGCCTTATCACAGCCATGCAGAACGGTTACGGAAAGATTTTGGGTAAAGTATTGAAATTCAAACCGATTGTCCTGATTGGCTCGGTTGTCCTTCTTGCCCTTTTTGCCGTACTGGCAGTGAAAAATGGTATGTCTCTTATGCCGGATATGGAAAGCACACAGATGACGGCAACTCTGACTTTGGATGATGACAAAGAGCTGGAGGAAATTCGCGAGATTTCCAATGATGTGATTGCGAAAATGAAGGAAGTTACGGATGTCGAGACAGTGGGGGCGTATACCGGCTCCGGCACGTATATGTCCATGATGACCGGCTCCGGCTCGTCCAATTCGGTGACGATGTACATTGAACTCAGCGAAGACAGGGAATTGAGCAACGAAGAAGTAATCAGCCAGATTGAAGAAAAGACAAAAGGGATTGACGGTGAGCTGGCCGTTAATGCTTCTGCCATGGATTTGAGCTCGCTCACCGGAGAGGGAGTTCAAATAAATATCAAAGGAAAAGACTTGGATAAATTACAGACGGTTTCGGAAGAAGTGATGGAAGAGCTTAAAGGGATTGACGGGCTGGACAATATTTCGAACGGCTTAGAAGATTCCGGAAAAGAGTACCGGGTTACGGTTGACAAGGCAAAGGCAATGAAATATTCGCTCACTGTCGCACAGGTTTACCAGCAGGTGTACGCTAAGACCAGTGAGGCGTCCTCGTCGACGACGCTTTCCACCGATACGGAGGACCTTGGCGTGTACGTCAGCGATTCCGAGGATTCTTCCATGACAAAGAAAGACCTGCGGAATATGAAAATCGAATATACCGATTCGACAACGCAGAAAACGAAGAAGGTTGCCTTGAAGAAGATTGCCACCTTTGCTGTGGCGGATTCTCCGAACACGATTACAAGAGAAAGCCAAATGCGTTATGTGTCGGTGACGGCGGATATTCTGGACGGTTATATCGTCAGTGATGTCAGTGCGAAGGTAAGAAGCGCGCTGAATAATTACGAGGCTCCGGAAGGATATGAAATCGAATTTGACGGTGAGGATGAGTCCACGCAGGAGGCTATGAAACAAGTGTTGCTGATGATGGTGCTGGGAATTCTGCTGATGTATCTGATTATGGTAGCACAGTTCCAGTCCCTTCTGTCGCCGTTCATTATTTTGTTTACCATTCCGCTTGCCTTTACCGGAGGTTTTCTGGGACTTTGGGTTACCGGAAGTGACGTCAGTGTCATTGCCATGATTGGCTTTGTTATGCTGGCAGGTATTATCGTTAATAATGGTATCGTTCTGGTAGATTACATCAACCAGTTGAGACGTTCCGGCGTGGAAAAACGGGAGGCAATCGTCAGCGGTGCCATGACTCGTATTCGTCCGATTCTCATGACGGCACTGACTACGGTTCTCGGTTTGATTCCGATGGCGGTTGGAACGAAGATGGGTACGGATATGACAAGACCAATGGCAATTGTCACCATCGGCGGTTTGTTATACGGTACGCTTTTAACTTTGTTTGTCGTGCCATGTATTTATGATGTGCTGAACCGGAAAAAGGATATGCGGGAAAAATCTCTGGATGAAGAGGACTGATTGTAGAAAAGAGGGCGTGTCAATATGACAGAATTAGAAAGGGTGAGAAAGCTGCCCATAGGATTTATGGATTCCGGGCTGGGCGGTTTAAGTGTTCTTCGGGAGGCTGTCCGTCTTATGCCGGCAGAAGATTTTATTTACTTTGGTGATTCGCTGAATGCTCCTTATGGAACGAAAGAGCAGAAGGTTATTCGGGAGCTGACGTTTGCAGTTGTGGAAAATCTGATGAAACAAGGGATTAAGGGGCTGGCGGTTGCCTGCAATACCGCCACCAGTGCAGCGGTGCGGCGGCTTCGGAGTGAGTACCCGGAACTTCCGATTGTGGGGATTGAACCGGCAGTAAAACCGGCAGTTACCGCCAGCCATGGCGGGAGGATTCTTGTTATGGCAACGCCCATGACGATAGCACAGGAAAAATATCATGCTCTGCTGGACCGCTATAAAGATCAGGCGGAGATTGTTTCCGTACCCTGCGGCGGACTAATGGAGTTTGTGGAGCATGGCGAGATACAGGGCAGCGAGCTGACACATTATTTTCAGGAGCATTTGAGCCCGTATCTTACGGAGAATACGGAGACGATAGTGCTTGGGTGTACCCATTATCCGTTTCTTCGCCCGCAGTTGAGGACGTTTTTGGGAGACCGTCCGATTGCACTCATTGATGGCAGTCTGGGGACTTCGATGGAGTTGAAACGGCGGCTGAACGTGAAACATCTTCTTCGGGAGGATAACCGAAAGGGAAGGGTGGTAATTCAAAACTCGTCCGGCAGACAGGATATGATTGAGAGAAGTTATGAGTTACTCAATATGCCTATGGAATGAAAATAAAACAGCGTCCCTCTGCATAGTATATGGCAGGGGGATTTTTTATGCGGCGATATAAGAAAAATTTGTTATTGGCGGTGTTTTGTTTTCTTTTATTCTGGGGAACCGGAGAATTGGCGGGAAATTTGCAGACCTTTTTGTCGGTTCGTGAGGTGACGGTTACGGATACGGCGGAGGAAGTGGAAAAATTCCGCAGTTTGGACGTAAAAGAAGAACTTTTACAGAGTTGTTACAACCGAAAAAAGCTGCCATGGTTTTCGTGTCTTTTTCCGAAAAATACCGAAGGGGGAAATGCACTGTATTCAATTCTTGCTGATATGGAGTGTTTTCCGGTTTCAAATTCAAATACAGACCAGAATGTGACGGTGGACTTTGAAGATTCGTGGGGAGGCGCCCGGACTTACGGAGGAGAACGAAGACACGAGGGGACGGATTTAATGCCCTCAATCAATGAGCGAGGGGTGATTCCGGTAGTCAGTGTCAGCGATGGTACAGTGGAAAAAAAGGGCTGGCTTGAACTGGGGGGATGGCGGCTGGGAATCCGGGGACGCCATGGCACTTATTTTTATTATGCCCATCTGGAGCGTTATGCGGACGGACTACAGCCGGGCAGTGAGGTGAAGGCGGGACAGATTATCGGTTATATGGGCGATTCCGGTTATGGAGAAGAGGGAACGGTAGGACAGTTTGCGGTTCACCTCCATTTTGGCATTTATCTCACGCTGGAAGGAAAAGAGGTCAGCGTTAACCCTTATAAACTGTTAAAATTGTTTGATGAGGGTTCACATTAACTTCGGTTTGTGTTACACTTGTCGTTAGATATTGAAAAACATGGGGAGGAAAACAGATGAAGATTGAAAAGTGTCACGTGGGTTATATCCGATACCAGAAGAAAACAGACTGGCTTTGGCTGTTGGCGTGTATCGTCGTTGCCATCGGGATTTTTCTGGTTGGTTATTTGTGGATGCACACAAGAGCTAATGTGTTTACGGTGCTGGCTGTATTGATGGTACTCCCGGCAGCGAAACGGATTGTGTCGCTCGTTGTCTTTCTGCCGAGGAAGGGCGTGGCGAAAGAACGCTATGACGAGATTCAGGAGAAAGCTGGAGAGGGAACGCTTTTTGCTGAGTATGTGTTCACCTCTACGGAAAAAATTATGCATTTGGATTTTCTTCTCATTAAAAATGGAAATGTATTGGGTGTGATGGCACCCTCCTATCAGGATGCCGAATACATGATAAATTATTTAGAGGAAAATGTTCACCGCATTGCCCCGGACTACCATGTGAAGGTGTTTGACCGGGACGAGAAACTGTTAAACCAGTTGGACAAGCTGACCACCATTCCGGGAGCACCGGAAAAAGAGGAAAAACTGGCGGCACATTTGAGGTCATTGGCAGTATGAGAGAAATACAAATAGAGAAAAATGAAAGCGGCCAGCGGTTGGACAAGTTTTTGCAAAAGTATATGAAAGAGGCGTCCAAAGGATTTCTTTATAAAATGCTGCGAAAGAAAAACATTAAGCTGAATGGCGGCAGGGCAGAGGGAAATGAGATACTCGCAGCGGGAGATTTCGTGACTT
The DNA here is from genome assembly GCA_964518785.1 of uncultured Eubacterium sp. Classification (GTDB taxonomy): domain Bacteria; phylum Bacillota; class Clostridia; order Lachnospirales; family Lachnospiraceae; genus Eubacterium_F. Next base: position 4,167 of record CAZFHT010000002.1, on the reverse strand, counting down.
TGTATCTGGCAGAGGATACATTGGCGAAATTCCGGGGAGAGCTTACCGGGCAGCAGTATCCGGTGACAGAACTGGATATCTTGTATGAGGACAAAGATGTCGTGCTGCTCAACAAACCTTCCGGTATGTTATCCCAGAAAGCGAAAAAAGAAGACATCAGTCTTGTGGAATATTATCTTGGTTATTTGCAGTCTCGTGGTGAGTGGTGTCCCGGCGGCACTTTTACGCCGGGAATTTGCAACCGGCTGGACCGAAATACAAGCGGTATCGTCATTGCCGGAAAGAGTTTGCATGGCTTACAAATGATGTCGGAGCTGTTAAAGAAACGAACATTGGAAAAGTATTATTTCACCATAGTGGAGGGCGTTATGAAAGAGCCGTCGGTGATTCAAGGGTTTTTGTCAAAGGATGAGAAGATAAATAAAGTTCACGTCTTTTCCGAGGATGGAGAGAACCGTTCTTATATCGAGACCGGATATGAACCATTAGAAAATAATGGCAGTTACACGCTGTTAAAGGTAAAACTGATAACCGGGAAAACGCACCAAATTCGCAGTCATCTCGGCAGTATCGGACACCCTGTTCTCGGTGATGTGAAATATGGCGGCAGAAAATATCCCGGCTTAAAATATTTTCTTCTCCATGCCGGAGAGATTGATTTTCCGGTTATGCCGGAGCCGTTTGGCGGCATTAGTGAAAAGAAATTTGTGGCACCATTGCCATCAAAGTTTAAAAAAATAAAAAATGAATTATTTGCAGATTATAGAAAGGAATGGTTATTAAAATGAAAAAAGCAGTTATGTTATTTGCAGAGGGATTTGAGACGGTAGAGGCGTTGATGGTCGTAGACATTCTTCGCCGGGCAGGTGTGGAGGTCACGATGGCGTCCATTACCGAGGAGGAGCAGGTGACCAGTTCTCATGGTGTGCGTGTGAGTATGGACGCTGTGCTGGGTGAGGTTGACCTTGCCGAGCAGGACGCTATTATTCTGCCGGGAGGTATGCCGGGAACGGTTAACCTCGGAGAGAGTGACGCAGTGAAAAAAGCAGTGCTTGCCATGAACGAGGCAGGAAAAATTGTGTCCGCAATCTGTGCAGCACCGGGCGTTCTCGGAAAACATGGTTTACTGCAGGGAAAGAATGCTTGCAGTTATCCGAAATTTGAAGAAAATTTAATCGGAGCGAATGTAAAAAAAGACGCCGTTGTAACTGATGGAAACATTGTGACAAGCCGGGGACTCGGAACGGCGATGGAGTTTGCCTTTGTTTTGCTGGAGCTTTTGGAAGGAAAAGAAAAGGTAGAGGAGATAAAGAAGGCAATCGTATATCAGCCATTGGCATAAGCAGAAGTGAAGTGAGGTGACTATGGCTACATGGAATTCCCGCGGGTTGAGAGGTTCTTTTTTGGAGGAGCTGATTAACCTGACAAATGAAAAATACCGGATGCAAAAGCTGGCACTGATTCAAAAAATTCCTACGCCCATTAAACCGATTAACATAGATAAGGAAACCCGGCGCATTACACTGGCGTATTTTGACCAGAAAAGTACAGTGGATTATATCGGTGTCGTGCAGGGAATCCCGGTTTGCTTTGACGCAAAGGAATGTGCCATCGAGCGATTTGACCTTGCCTCCAATGTTCATGAACATCAGATGCAGTATATGAAGGAGTTTGATGAGCAGGAGGGAATTGCTTTTCTTCTTATTTATTTTAAAAGCAAGGACTGTTATATGTATCTGCCTTTTCGGGATTTGAAAAAATTCTGGGACCGGATGATGGCGGGCGGACCGAAAAATTTTAAGTTTGACGAGCTGAATCCTTCCTATGAGATTTCTACTTACTCCGGTACTTTTCTGCATTATCTTGAGCAGATACAGATGGATATGAATCAGCGGGAGTAAAGCGGTTCATTCACTTTTTTGTAAAAAATAAGAGGTACGATTCCGCAAATGGGAACCGTACCTCTTACTAAAATGCCATTATTTCATGGACTCTTCCTGCTTTTTGATCATCTGTCTAACCATCTCGCCGCCGATGGAACCTGCCTCGCGGGATGTCAGGTCACCATTGTAACCATCCTTCAGGTTTACACCGATTTCGTTAGCTACTTCCATTTTGAAACGGTTCATTGCATCTTTAGCCTGTGGTACTTCCATTCTTGAAGTTGTGTTGCTTGCCATAATTTTCACCTCCAAAGTGTTTTTTTAGATGTCTGAAGACATCCTGTATATTTGAAAGACAAGGAATGTGTCGGCAGCCACATTCCTGTCGCCACCTTCATTCGTTTATCTTGATACTATTGTTTCCGCAAAACGAAATATTATTATGGTAAGATATGGATTTATGAAAAAAGTAAAACTGCACAAAAAAAGGAAGAAAAATTGCGGTTTTTGTTCATAATGATGAAAAATTAACAAAACTTTTAAATTTTCATTGAATTTATTGCTGTTTACCCTTATAATAGGGATGTCTAAATTTGAGAACAATGTCGAAAGGAGTTCATTATGAGCGAAACTACATGTCTTGAGAAGCAGCCTCTTAGCGATGAGATGCTTCAGAGAATGGATGCGTATTGGCGTGCTGCCAACTATTTGTCAGCAGGACAGCTTTATTTGTTGGACAATCCGTTACTGCGCAAGCCACTTACAATGGAACACGTAAAAAAGAAAATTGTTGGTCACTGGGGAACCGTACCCGGACAGAACTTTGTCTGGACACACTGTAACCGTGTTATTAAGCGTTATGACTTGGATATGATTTATATTTCCGGTCCCGGTCATGGCGGCAACTTCCAGATTGCGAACACTTATCTGGAAGGAACTTATAGTGAAGTATATCCGAACATCAGTCAGGATGAAGAGGGTATGAAGAAAATGTTTAAGCAGTTCTCCTTCCCATGTGGAGTACCTAGTCACTGTGCACCAGAGACTCCGGGTTCCATCAACGAGGGTGGTGAGCTTGGTTATTCAGTCGCTCATGCATTTGGTGCAGTATTTGATAATCCGGATTTGATTGCAGTTCCTGTAGTTGGAGATGGTGAGTCTGAGACTGGTCCTCTTGCAACTTCATGGCAGTCAAATAAATTCCTGAACCCGGTTACTGACGGTGCGGTACTTCCAATCCTTCATATGAATGGTTACAAAATCAGCAACCCTACGGTATTTGCCCGTATGTCACATGAGGAAGTGGAGAACTTCTTCAAAGGATGTGGCTGGGATCCGATTTTCGTAGAGGCTCAGGATGAAGTAAATACAGATGGTATTGATCCGGAAGACCATATTGCTATGCACAAGGCAATGGCTGAGGCAATGGATACCTGTATCGAAAAGATTAAGGCAATTCAGACAAAGGCTCGTGAGAACAACGATGCGACAAGACCGATTTGGCCGATGATTGTTCTCCGTACGCCAAAGGGATGGACTGGTCCGAAAGTAGTAGACGGATTGAGAATCGAAGGTTCTTTCCGCGCTCATCAGGTACCGATGTCCATGGAGAAACCGGAACATCTGGATCAGTTGAGAGAGTGGCTGCTCAGCTACAAACCGGAAGAGCTGTTTGACGAAGAAGGTCGTGCTCTCCCTGAGATTACAGAGATGACTCCAAAAGGAAACAGCCGTATGGGTTCCAACCCTCATGCAAACGGTGGTTTGCTGTTGAAGGATTTGCGTCTCCCGGATTTCCGCGAGTATGGATTGAAAGAGGTAGAGCCGGGTAAGACACAGGCACAGGATATGATTGAGCTTGGTGCTTACGTTCGTGATATCTTCGAATTAAATAAAGAGAATAAGAACTTCCGTATCTTCGGACCGGATGAGTCTATGTCTAACCGTCTGTATCACGCATTCGAAGTGGAGAATCGTCCATGGAATGCAACAATGTACAGCGATGATGATAATCTGGCTCAGAACGGACGTATCATGGATGGTATGCTTTCTGAACATATGTGTGAGGCTTGGCTGGAGGCTTATCTGCTGACAGGTCGTCATGGTTTCTTCGCTAGTTACGAGGCATTTATTCGTGTCGTTGACTCCATGGCAGCTCAGCATGCAAAATGGCTGAAGGTTACAAATCAGCTTTCTTGGAGACAGCCGATTGCGTCCTTGAACTTTATTTTGACATCAAACGTATGGCAGCAGGATCATAACGGATTTACTCATCAGGATCCGG
>CAZFHT010000001.1:22672-81275 GCA_964518785.1 uncultured Eubacterium sp. | reverse complement strand
CAGCACAAAGGAAGCTGCCGCTTCCTGATTTTTTAATCGTTAAAGCGACAGCCCCACTTATTATTTCCCGGGAGTTAATTATTGCATTACCTGATTTTTGCAATATCTAAATGCTTAGAGGTCAGTAGGGTACAGAGTAGTCGTGAGGCGACACACCGCAGCACCAAACAGATTTAAAAAGAAAAGCAGATTCACTCAGCGAGAAACTTTAACGCGTAGCGTTTCCGTTTCGAGAGGAGTCAATCTGCCCTTCTTTTTTAGTGTCTGCAAGGAATGTTGTTTCGAATCTAATATTGTGTTATACTATGGCATATAAAAACATAAAAGGAGCGGTAGTATGAAAATTAGGAATATCATAGTTGGTGGAATTGGTTTTTTGCTTTGCGTTTTTGTACTTTTGGGAACTTGCAGTACATCGAAAGCAGCGGTAGAAAAAGTGGAAGGAATCTCGACTTATGTAGAAAATACAGAATATGTATACCGCTTTCATGATGACAGCAAAACATCAGTCGATATTATTGGTGTGTATCAAGTATCCAAAAATTTGACATTTCCGGCGAAACTGGACGGATATAATGTAAATGGCATTTATTTTGAAAATGGTGAGAAATACGATTCGTGGGATGAAACAATGAATGATGTGGAGACCATTACCATTTCAGACGGTGTCAGGGAATTTGGTGATGATAGTGAATACAGCAGTTTTAATTTTGGTAATACAAAGGAAATCACATTTCCGAGTTCTGTTATAAAAATCGGAGCTAACGCCTGTTGCGGTGGGTTGAAGTTGGAAACAGTGAACATAAAAAGTAATAAAATTACTATCGGTGAGCGTGCATTTGCCAATAGCAACATTAAAACTGTAAATTTCCCGGATGGTGAGTTTAAAGGGAAAATTGGTGACTATGCATTTTCTAACGCACGATTGCTTTCCCTGACAATTCCATACATGAAAAACATGACCGATAAGATTGGGAAATATGCCTTTTATCAGAATCCTTGTTTGAAGAAAGTTCAGTTTTCGGATAAGTACAAAACAGTAAAAATTGGTGAGGGTTGGTTTAGTGAATGCCCAAAGGCGGAAATCATAATCGGAAAAAATGTAAAATATTTTTATTCAAAGAAAAATATTAAGACAAAATTAATTCGTTTTTTGAGCAAATCTACTACGCTGAAAAACTTTGGCAAGATTAAACAGAAAAAACACAGTGGATACAAAAAAGTGCCGGAAGGAAGCTATTATTTCTGCTACAAAAAAGTTGTCGTGCCGAAAAATGCAAAAGCACTGAAGGTTTTGAAAAAATCATATTACTGCGTAAACGAAACAAAAGATTATAATAATTCGGTATTGAAGAAAGTTAAGATTACACTTAAGTGACGGTTGGAGTCGACACAGTGTAGTCGAGAGGACACATCGCAGCACCAAACAGATTAAAAAGAAAGGCAGATTCACTCAGCGAGAAACTTTAACGCATAGCGTTTCCGTTTCGAGAGGAGTCAATCTGCCTTTCTTTTTTAGTGTCTGTAAGGTTTCTGGAGAAGTCTTTTCATAAGCCATGCACTTATGGACAGGAAATGTCATAGATTAGAGTAATGCAAATCATCCGAGGTGAAATATGCAGACATTTCCACAACCATTAAGCGCACAGGAGGAGAGTGAGTACCTTGCGAGATGGGAAAAAGGTGACCGGGAGGCACGACGCATATTAATTGAAAGAAATCTGCGGCTGGTAGCCTATCTCGTAAAAAAATATAATAATTCAGACCACAACATTGAGGATTTGATTTCCATCGGAACCATCGGATTGATTAAGGCGGTGGATACGTACCGTCAGGGAAAAGGGGTGCGGCTTGCCACATATGCGTCAAGGTGCATTGACAATGAACTCCTTATGACCTTCCGCAGTGATAAAAAGCAGTCGAGGGAAGTTTTTCTCTATGAATCAATAGGCGGAGATGATGGAGAGGGAAATTCTTTAAGCCTGTTGGATATTTTGGAAAGTATCGACGAGGATGTTCCTGAACGGATGGAGAGGGAAGAAAACATTTCCAAATTGTATGATTTTATTGAGAAAAATTTGACGGAAAGAGAAAAATACATTATCCGATTGCGATATGGAATTCCGGAAAATCCCCATATTCCTGAACGTCCTGAGGTGACGCAGAGGGAGATAGCTAAGCAGCTTGGGATTTCCCGCAGTTATGTAAGCCGCATTGAAAAAAAGGCGTTGATGAAACTTCGAAAAGAGTATGAGGGGTGAGGGATGGCAGACCAGAAGATTGAAAATTTGCTGGAATTATCTCTGGATACTCCGGTGGAAATAAGGGAGAAAAGCGAGAATCTGTCAGTGGGATATGATTCAGCGGAGAAAACATGGGAGGTGATTCTCCGGTATTCTGGAGATGTGGAAAAATTAAGAGAAAATTACGGAAAAATAACCCCTTTGTTTGGCGGTTATGCCATTGCCGTTGTGCCGGAGTCCCGGCTGCAGGCATTAGCCGGAGAGCCGGAGGTAGAGTACATTGAGAAACCGAAGGCTCTCTCTTTTGCTGTTTATGAGGGAAAAATGGCGTCTTGTATTCCTCCGGTACAGCGTGCGCCGTTCTCTCTCAGCGGGAAAAATATTTTGGTGGCTGTGGTGGACAGCGGCATTGATATTTACCATCCTGATTTTTGTAATGAGGATGGAACTACAAGAATCGTTGGATTGTGGGATCAGACAGTGGAGACAGGAAACCCTCCCGAAGGGTACGACAGGGGGACATATTTTTCACAGGAACAAATTAATGAGTATTTGAAATCTCAAGTCAAATTTCCATCCCGAGATATAAGCGGGCATGGCACTCATGTTGCCGGGATTGCTGCCGGCAATGGGAGAGCCGGTGACGGAGAATGGCGGGGAGTGGCGTATGAATCCGACCTCCTTGTAGTGAAACTTCAGGGACAAAAGGAAAATGGTTTCCCTCAGACCGCAGCACTTATGGAGGGGGTGGATTTTTGCGTAAAGACAGCGTTATCTCGTTCTCAGCCTCTGGCACTCAATCTGAGTTACGGAAACAATTATGGTTCGCATGATGGGACTTCATTGTTGGAAAGCTATTTAGATACGGTGGCGGCGATTGGAAGAACCACCATTTGCATTGGCTCCGGAAATGAGGGAAATAAAGCGAGACATTCCGCTTTTCGCCTTGTTCAGGGACAGGAATATCGTGTTGAATTTACGGTAGCTCCGGGAGAATATAGTCTGGGACTTCAACTTTGGAAAAATTATTCGGACCGGTTTGGGGTAAGACTGGAGTCGCCGGGGGGAAGTTCGGCGGTCATTTCTGAAAATGCACCGGGGAGTTACCGATATGTACTGGATGGTACGGAGGTGCTCGTATACATGGGAGAACCTTCTCCTTATCATGTGGCACAAGAAATATATATGGAATTAGTACCTTACGGCATTGAAACCAATGTCAGCAGCGGTGTGTGGAAGTTGTCACTATATCCGGAAAAGATTGTGGAGGGCAGCGTGAATTTGTGGCTGCCAAGCGGCAGCAGCATAAACTCGGATACCGGATTCCTCGTTCCCAGTCTGAACAGCACACTGACGATACCTTCCACCGCCTACCGCCCCATCACCGTGGGAGCGTATAACAGCAATACGGGGAGTTTTGCGGCATTTTCCGGCAGAGGGGCATTTTGTGGAGAAGAACCCTGTTACAGCCTTGGCTATGATTTTGTGGTGAAACCGGATTTGGCAGCACCGGGAGTGGATATCGTTTCCTGTTCTCCGGGCGGCGGCTATACCGCCCGCACCGGAACCTCGATGGCGTGTCCGTTTGTTACGGGGAGTGCCGCTCTGCTCATGCAGTATGGGATTGTCAATGGGCAGGATTCTTATTTGTATGGTCAAAAGGTAAAGGCATATTTGGAAAGAGGAGCCAAGCCCTTGAAGGCATTTTCTTATTATCCGAATTCCAGTGTGGGATGGGGAGCCCTGTGCCTGAGGGATAGTTTTCCGCAGTAATCAAAGAAGATTAGTTGCTTTTTTTTGTCACATTTTATATACTGTAAGAAAACATATTTAAAAATGTTTTGGATATTTTAAGTATTAATGAGACAAATAGGAGGCGACGTATATGTACTGGTATTGGGACCCGACATATATTCTTGTTATTATAGGAGTTATCATAAGCGGAATTGCATCATGGAATGTAAGCCATACATTTAGTAAATTCAGCAAATTAACGAATGGAAGAAGACTTACCTCGCAAGATGTGGCAAATACGATATTGCATAATTCGGGAATTTATGATGTTCGAATTGAGCGGGTATCCGGTTCTTTGACGGACCATTATTCACCGTCAGAAAAGGTGCTGCGTCTTTCTGACAGTGTGTACAATTCCACTTCTGTGGCGGCATTGGGCGTGGCTGCCCATGAGTGCGGTCATGCGATACAGCACAAGGTAGGATATGCCCCATTAAAGTTAAGGACGATATCGGTTCCGCTTGCCAATATCGGTTCCAAATTATCATGGCCGATTATATTAGTGGGGATTCTTTTAGGTCAGATAGGACTGGCAAAGATTGGCGTGGTTTTGTTCTGCGGCGTTGTGTTATTTCAGCTGATTACACTTCCGGTTGAATTTGATGCTTCTCACAGAGCATTGAAGATTTTGCGGGAGAGTGATTTGCTGATTGGCGGCGAACTAAAAGGAGCAGCCAAAGTGTTGAGGGCGGCGGCGCTCACCTATGTTGCGGCTTTGCTCTCGACGGTATTGCAGTTATTACGCTTGCTGCTGCTGGTGCAGAGAAACGATAGGAGATAGGGAAGGGATAAAATTACTATCTTTGACAATGAAGGAAAAATAGTGTATAATCTCCGAAGGGGACAGAATACAGACAAGAGGTTTGTTATTCCGTCCTCTTTTATGGCATAATTACGGTACGAAAGGAGAAATTATTTTGGATAATCATTCAATGATGAAACTGGAAGAAGAACTGAATGGGAAATTTGAGAATTTAGTGGACTATTGTATGCTTTCCGGGGCTATTGATGTGGATTTGTATACAGAATATGATGTAAAGAGAGGTCTGCGGGATTCCAATGGAAGAGGTGTACTGACAGGGCTTACCGAGATTTCTGATGTTGTTGGTATGAAAAATAAAAATGGACATAAAGTACCGTGTGAGGGTGAGTTATACTATCAGGGGTATAATGTCATGGACTTGGTGGAAAGTTTCGAAAATCAGCGGTTTGCTTTTGAGAAGATTACCTATCTTCTCTTATTCGGAGAATTGCCTACGGAACAGCAGTTAAAGGATTTTGAGGAAATCTCCACCAGCTTGCAGGAGCTGTCAGGAGAATTTGTGCGGGATGTCATTATGAAAGCACCCAGTGCCAATATTATGAACGCACTGCAAAAATGTGTGCTGACGCTGTATTCCTACGATGAAAATCCGGATGATATATCCGTACCCAACGTACTGCGGCAGTCGTTGCAGTTAATCAGCAAACTTCCGATGATTGCGGTATACGCTTATCATTCTTACCGCCATTTTAAATTTGATGAAAATTTCTTTATCCGCACGCCTGACAAAAATTTGTCCATTGCGGAAAATATTTTACAGATGATTCGGCCGGATGGAAAATTTTCGGACTTAGAGGCGCAGGTGCTGGACGTTTCGCTCGTACTTCATGCAGAGCACGGCGGGGGAAACAATTCTACTTTTACGGACCATGTTGTGACGTCCTCAGGTACGGATACCTACTCGGCAATCTCTGCCTCCATTGCCTCTTTGAAGGGGCCGCGTCATGGCGGAGCAAATTTGAAGGTGCTGCAAATGTTTGATGATTTAAAAGAATGTTGTCCGGACTGGGATAATCGGGAAGAAGTAGAGGAATATCTGGAAAAAATACTGGACAAAGAAGCATTTGACGGGGCTGGTCTGATATATGGAATGGGACACGCAGTGTATACCGATTCCGACCCGAGAGAAGTGATTTTGAAGAAGTATGCAAGAAAACTGGCAGAAGAAAAGAATTTGCTGGATGAGTTTCGGCTTTACGAAACGGTGGAGGAGATTTCAAAGGATTTAATTATGAAAAAGCACCGCCGATTTAAACCGGTATGTGCCAATGTGGATTTTTACAGTGGTTTTGTATATACCATGCTGGGAATTCCGAAGGAGCTGTTTACACCGATTTTCGCCATTGCCCGTATCTCCGGCTGGAGTGCTCATCGTCTGGAGGAATTGGTGAACAAAGGAAAAATTATTCGCCCGGCATACAAATATGTGGGAAAGCACACTGATTTTTCCAAAGGGGACAATTGATAAAAGAAAGGTATGATACGACATGAAACGGCATATGTTATTTTTTGATATAGATGGTACGCTGCTGGACGAGAAGGAAAAAATTATACCTCAAAGTGCGGTATCATCCCTGCGTCAGGCGAGAGAAAACGGACATCTTACCTTTATCTGCACCGGACGGTGCAAAAATATCTGGCCAAAGGAGGTGCTGGATATCGGTTTTGATGGTGTGGTAGGCGGCTGTGGGACGAATGTGTTTTACCATGGTGATGAGTTACTCCACGCTACACTTCCTTCGGAGTTACAGCGGGAAATTGCGGATGACTTGACAAGATTCCACATTGATGGTGTACTGGAGGGCAAGGAAAAGACCTATTTTCGCCGGGACTACTGGATGCCTCCGGTGGTGAAAATATTTGCGGAAAATGGGATGTTTTCCGACAAGTGTCAATGCTGTTGGGAGGATATACGAGTTCTGGAATTTGATAAAATGGCACTCTGGTTTGATGAATCCAGTGATATGACATCTTTTCGGGAAAAATATGAGGACCGTTTTACTTTTATCCTTCGGGACCCGCATTTTTATGAAGTTGTGCCGAGGGGATATTCCAAAGCTACCGGAATCGATTTCCTGTGTAAAAAATTGAATATTAATCCGGCGGATACCGTAGGGTTTGGCGACAGCACGAATGACCTGCCAATGCTGGAGTATACCGGAGTCAGCGTGGCTATGGGCAGCGGCAATCCCGACATTTTTTCTGCGGTAGATTATGTGACGGCACCGGTCATGGAAGATGGAATTGAAAAAGCATTAAAGAAATATCATTTAATATAAGGGGGACTGGATATGGCAGTAAAACTCAGCAAATTATTGGAGAAACTGGACTATGATTTGATACAGGGAAGTCTGGAGCAGGAAGTGACAGATTTGTCCTATGATTCCAGAAAGATAAAAGAGGGAATGTTGTTTGTGGCGATTTCCGGTACGGTAGTGGATGGACATAAATTCATTCCGAATGTACTGGAGCAGGGAGCGTCTGTCATCGTTGTGGAAAAGGATGTGGAGATTTCGAAGAAAGACGTAACGGTTGTCAAAGTGAAAAATGGCAGAGAGGGATTAAGCAAAATGTCCGCCGCCTATTTTGACTATCCTGCTGAAAAAATGGTGTCCATCGGTATCACCGGAACAAAAGGAAAGTCTACAACAACTTACATGGTGAGAGACATTATTGAAAAGTCAGGGAAAACCTGCGGCATTGTGGGGACGATTGGCGTGTCCATCAAAGGAAAAGTGACGCCTACCGAACACACGACGCCGGAATCGTATGATTTGCAGAAATATTTTCATGATATGGTTGACGCCGGCTGTGATTATATGGTAATGGAGGTAAGCTCACAGGGAATTAAGATGGACCGGGTTGCCGGAATGCACTTTAACTACGGCGTATTTACCAACATTTCTCCGGACCATATCGGACCGAATGAACACAAAGATTTTGATGAGTATTTGTCTTGCAAGAGCCGTTTGTTCCAGATGTGTGATGTGGGCATTGTAAATGCAGACGATCCCCACTGGAAAGACATTGTGAAAAATGCTTCCTGTCAAATCAAAACCTTTGGTACGCAGTCAGGGGATTTGAAGGCTGCGAATATCGAACACGTGAATGAAGACGGAAATCTGTCGATGAAATTCCACGCAGAGGGACTTCTGGACGGAGATATTGTCGTGGGACTGCCGGGACGGTTCAATGTTTACAATGGTATGTGTGCGGCGGCAGTGGGAGCATTACTGGGAATGCCGAAGGATATTATTCTCCATGCACTGGAGCATGTGGAGGTTCGGGGAAGAGTGGAAAACATTCCTACCGGACGAGGCTTTTCTGTTTTGATTGATTTTGCACACAATGGCGTCAGTACGGAAAGTGTGCTGAAAACACTGCGGGGTTACAATCCCGGACGTATTATCGCCATTTTCGGCTGTGGCGGCAACCGCAGTAAACTCCGCCGTTATGAGATGGGAGAGGCAGTGGGAAATCTGGCGGAGCTTGCCATCGTCACCAGTGATAATCCACGAACTGAAGACGTAATGGACATTGTCGAGGATATCAAAGTGGGACTGGCTAAGACAAAGGGAGAATATGTCGTAATCCCTGACCGTCAGGAGGCGGTAAATTACGCTGTAGACCACGCACAGGACGGCGACCTCATTATCCTCCTTGGAAAAGGTCATGAGGAATATCAGGAAATAAACGGCGTAAAACATCATTACAGCGAGAGAGAGGCGGTAGCCAACGCACTGGCACGTCTGGACAGTTTGGGCGGTTGACAAATTTGGAAAAATGTGTTATACCAAAGTTAAGTGTTATATTTTGACAGTAGGTTGTCGATATAATATATGGTAAAGGATGACCGTTTTTTAGTTTTCTCAAAGGAGTGATTCAATTGAGTAGCATATATGATATTTTAGGAACAGGAACAAGTAGTTATTCGTCAAGTGATATGTACAGTACTTTATTTGGAACGAGTTCCTCAAACAGCACTTCTTCATCCTCATGGTTATATTCACTGGGTGATTTGTCCATGATTCGGAGCGGCGCATATAAGAAGGCGTTGAAGTCTTATTATTCTACGATGACGAAGGATGAGGTGAAGGAGAGTATCAGTGGCTCCGGAACGGCAGACAGCAAGAACAGTCTTTCTGCTCTGAAAAGTTCCGCTACAAAGCTGGTGAATTCGGCAGATGAGTTGAAGAAGACCGATTACAGCAAGGTTGAAAAAGCGTCTGATTTGCTGGATGATGTAAAAAGTTTTGTAAGTGATTACAACAGTACGCTGAGTGCAACAAAGAGCCTGAACTCTTATTCGATTCTTCAGACCGCAGTGTGGGGAACCGAGCGAATGAACCAGAGTGAGGATTTGTTGAACAAGGCAGGCATTACAATTAAAGAAGATAATACGTTATCTCTTGACGAGGAGAAGTTTGCACAGGCAGACGTAAGCACTTTGAAATCGTTGTTTTCGGGAAGTGGTTCTCTGGCGGATTCCATTTCCGGCAAGGCATCTTCGCTGGCGATACAGAGTGCGAACCAGATTGCGGTAAATTCCGGTAATGTACTTTATAATTCATCCGGTCTTTTCGCATAATAAGTATTCAGTAATAAAGTAATAAGTATTCATTCGATGATTTGCCATACAAAAGCTGCGATACGGCACAGATGGAATTCCATTTGTGCCTTTCGTATGTTATAAGAAAAGAGGGAAAAAATGTATCGTTTTTTTGTGCCGGAGGAGAATGTGACAGAGACTCAAATTCTCATAACCGGTGATGACGTCAATCACATCAAAAATGTTCTGCGAATGGAATCCGGAGAAAAAGTTGTAGTTTCTTGTGGACAGGGAACAGACTATTATTGTATAATAAGGGACATTCAGGATTCCGCCATATGTCTTGAGGTAGAAAAAGAGGAGCCTGCTGTTACCGAGCTGCCGGTTAAGATTACGCTGTTTCAGGCTCTCCCGAAAAAGGACAAGATGGAATTGGTCATTCAGAAGGCAGTGGAGCTGGGCGCCTGTGAGATTGTTCCGGTGAAATCCAGACGATGTGTTGTCAGACTGGACAGCAAAAAAGAAGAAAAAAAACTTACCCGCTGGCGCACGATTGCCGAGGCGGCGGCAAAGCAGAGTGGAAGGGGAATCGTGCCGGAAATTCATGAGGCAGTGACGTTTTCTCAAGCACTGGACTATGCCCGGACAATCGATACTGTACTGATTCCCTATGAACTATGTGAAGATATGGCTGGCTCGGTGGAGACTATGCGGCAGGCGGCAAAGGGCAAAAGTATCGGCGTTTTTATCGGTCCGGAGGGTGGTTTTGAACGCAGTGAGGTAGAGGAGGCTGTGCAAAAAGGTGCAGTGCCAATCTCTCTTGGTAAACGGATTTTACGGACGGAGACCGCCGGAATGACGACTTTATCTGTCTTGATGTTCTTAGTTGAGAGTTATTGTTCAAAGAACGGCAAGGGTGTGGAGGAATCGCCTCATAACGATTGAATAATTTGGAGGAAAGGCATGGTTATTAAATGGAATGTTATTTAGATAATGCGGCTACCACAAAACCGCTGACGGAGGTTTGCGATTTGACGTCGAAGCTGCTGCTCGAAGACTATGGAAATCCGTCCTCGCTGCACCAGAAGGGTGTTGAGGGAGAGCGTTATATTCGTCAGGCAGCAGAACAGATTGCCAAGACACTGAAATGCAAGGCGAAGAATATTATTTTTACCTCCGGCGGTACGGAGAGCAACAATACGGCACTGATTGGGTCTGCTCTGGCGAACAGACGAAAGGGAAAGCACATTATCACCACCTGCTTTGAACATCCGTCCGTTCACGAGCCGTTGATTTATCTTGAAAATTTTGGGTACGAGATTACTTATCTGCCGGTAGATGAAAGAGGTCATATCAGTGCGGACACTTTGAAGGACGCTTTGCGTCCGGATACGGTACTTGTGTCGATTATGCTGGTGAATAATGAGATTGGTGCGGTTCAGGACGTGGCGGCACTGTCGAAGGTCATCAAAGCCTATGATGAGAGTATTCTTTTTCATGTGGATGCCATTCAGGCATATGGGAAAATGAAGATTTATCCTCAAAAACTGGGGATTGACCTTTTGAGTGGAAGCGGACACAAGATACATGGACCGAAAGGAACGGGATTTTTGTATCAGGCAGATAAAGTGAAAATGCACCCTTATATCCATGGCGGCGGCCAGCAGGGCGGAAGACGTTCCGGTACGGAGAATGTGGCAGGAATAGCCGGGCTTGGTCTGGCGGCAGAGACGCAGGACCGGAGCCTGGAGGAGAGACGCAGCCATATGTACGAACTGAAAAGACATTTCATTGAAGAAATTTCCGGGATGGAGGGGGCAGTGGTAAATGCCTGCGACCTTTCTGCTTTGGAGGAGACAGCACCGCATATTGTGAGCGTCAGTTTTTCCGGTATAAAGAGTGAGGTTCTCTTACACGCACTGGAAGAAAAGGGGATTTACGTGTCCTCCGGTTCTGCCTGCTCATCGAATCATCCCGGTATCAGCGGTACGCTGAAGGCAATCGGGCTGGCAGACAATTTGCTGGATTCTACCCTTCGCTTTAGTTTTTCCGGCTTTACCGAGATGGAAGAAATTGATTATACGATTGAATGGATAAAAGAACTGGTGCCAATGCTGGCACGTTACAGGCGCGCATAATAAAGGAGGAACAACATGGTACAGGCTTTTTTGATAAAGTATGCTGAGATTGGTATTAAAGGTAAAAACCGTTATTTGTTTGAAAATGCATTGGTGCGACGGGTGGAGGAACGCTTGGAGCGATGCGAGGGTGAATTTTCCGTACAGAAGGAGCAGGGACGGATTTATGTGGAGGCTGTCACTTCATTTGACCAAGACGAGGTGACGGAGGCACTCACTCATGTTTTTGGCATTGCTCACATTTGTCCGGTGGTTCTTGTGGAGGATAAAACCTTTGAACACGTGTGTGAAGAACTGGTGGCTCACATGAAAGAGGAGCTGGGAGATAAGCCGTTTACCTTTAAAGTATTTGCTAAGAGAAGTGATAAAAATTATCCGATGGAAAGTCCCGACATTTGTATCGAGGCGGGTTCTTATATATTAGAGCATATGGAAAATGCCAAAGTAGACGTTCACAATCCGCAAATCAAAGTTTATATCGAGATTCGTGGAAGAGCCTATGTTTATGTCACCAGCATTAAAGGACCGGGAGGTATGCCGGTGGGAACGAGTGACCGTTCCATGCTGCTTTTGTCCGGCGGCATCGACAGTCCGGTGGCAGGGTATATGATGGCGAAGCGGGGTGTCCGGATTGAGGCGGTTTATTTTCATGCACCGCCATATACAAGCGAGAGGGCGAAACAGAAGGTTGTGGACCTTGCCCGGCTGATTTCCGAGTACACCGGACCGATTCAACTCCATGTCGTGAATTTTACTGAAATTCAGCTTTATATTTATGACCAATGCCCACATGATGAACTGACGATTATTATGCGCCGCTATATGATGAGAATTGCGGAGAGGATTGCCAGAGACCGCCATTGTCTTTCTCTTATCACAGGGGAAAGTGTGGGACAGGTGGCAAGCCAGACAATGCAGAGCCTTGCCGCTACGGATGCAGTGTGCCAAATGCCTGTATTCCGTCCGCTGATTGCTTTCGATAAAAATGACATTATTGACATTGCAGAGAAAATCAATACGTTTGAAACTTCTATTCAGCCGTTTGAAGACTGCTGTACGATTTTTGTGGCAAAACATCCGGTGACGAAACCGAGTATTGAAAAGATGGAAGCCTCAGAGAAAAAACTGACGGAGAAAATAGAGGAGATGGTTTCAAAGGCAATCAACGAGAGAGAAATTATTGACGTAAGACCATAAAAAGTGTGGTTGAAAATACACACCAAAAAATAAACAATAAAAAAGCGGCGGCATAATTTGCCGCCCCACAGTAAGTAACAAACCCAATATCAAATATGTACGAAGAAGATTATTCTACAATGAATGGAGCGAGTTTTGTGAGAATCTCTTCCACTTCGTTCTCGCTGTGAATGTTCAGGTCAATCGGCTTAGACAAGTCGAGGCTGAAAATTCCCATGATAGATTTCGCATCAATCACATATCTTCCGGATACCAAATCGAATTCGGCATCGTACTTTGTTACTTCATTAACAAAAGACTTAACTTTGTCAATTGAGTTTAATGAAATTTTTACTGTTTTCATAATAATATACCTCCTTTTGGATTTGAAGTTTATCCACTCCAAGTATTATACTATTATGAACTGGGAAATATGTCAATATTAAAAATTTACGAGTGTATTGGAAAAAAAATCATATTTTTGTGCAAAATGTCATGTAAAACGGAGGATGAGGATGAAAGTTGCGTTTCTTACCTTAGGCTGCAAGGTTAATTTTTATGAGACGGAAAAAATGATGGAGCAGTTTCAAAGCTATGGGTTTTCTGTCGTGGAGTTTCGGGAAAAAGCGGATGTGTATGTGATTAATACTTGTACAGTGACGAATATGGCAGACCGGAAATCCCGCCAGATGATTCACCGGGCGAAAAAATTAAATCCGGAAAGCCTTGTGGTGGCAGTCGGCTGTTATGTGGAAAGCGGCGGCGAGGAATTGCTGAGGGATTCCGCTATTGATGCAGCTTTTTCCAATAAGGAGAAAGAGACGATTGTATCCCGCATGATAGAAAAATTTCAACTGAATTGCTCCGAGAGTGAGGGCAAAGGAGAGTGCAGGCGGGAACGCACGAGGGCTTATCTGAAAATACAGGATGGCTGCAACCAGTTTTGCACGTATTGTATGATTCCCTATGTTCGGGGCGGCGGTATTTTGACCAGTACACCGCCGGAAGAAGTAGTGGAACAGGCAGAAAAGCTGGCGGCAGGAGGGTACAAGGAGATTGTCTTAACCGGCATCCATCTGTCCTCTTACGGCGTTGACCGTTCGGAGGAAATTAACTTTGTCAGGCTGAAGGGAGAACCTTTACTTGATGTGATACGCCGGGTGGCAGAGGTGGAGGGAATCGAAAGAATACGCCTCGGCTCACTGGAACCCCGGATTATCTCCGAAAATTTTTTGGAAAAACTGGTGCAGATTGAGAAAGCCTGTCCTCATTTTCACTTGTCTCTGCAAAGCGGCTGTGATTCTGTGCTAAAACGCATGAATCGACATTATACAACAGCAGAATACAAAGAAAAGGTAAAACTGCTGCGGGAATATTATGAGAATCCGGCGATTACGACAGACGTTATTGTGGGATTTCCGGGAGAGACGGAGGAGGAGTTTGACAGGACGCAGGAATATTTGAAAGAAATTCAACTGGCAGATATCCATGTGTTTAAATATTCTCCCCGGTCCGGCACAAAAGCGGCGGCTATGGAAAATCAGGTGTCGCCGGATGAAAAAAATAAACGCAGTGACCGATTGCTGGAGGACACAGAGCAATACCGCAACGCCTTTGGAAAAATATTTATGGGCCGGAAAGAAAAAATTCTTTTTGAGGAGACAACGTCAGAGAATGGAGTCACTTATCTTGTGGGACATAACGAACGCTACGTAAAAATCGGTGTGCCGCTGGAAGAAGCAGAGAAACGGAATTACCATGAGAATGAGATTCATCCGGTTACGGTAGAAAAAATATTTTCAAAATAAGTTTTTTTAAATGATTAAATGGTCAGGTGGCAAAATTTACTTGCTAAATTCGAACAGATATATTACAATATAGGTAATTTCGAAAAGGACGTGAGAAAATGCAGGAGATTAATAATACGCAGTATTTCAAAGTTGATGTGGACAAGGATTATGATGTGCGGGATGTAATTGCATCAGTCTACACTGCATTGACAGAAAAGGGCTACAATCCGGTTAATCAGATTGTGGGATACCTGATGTCCGGCGATCCGACATACATCACCAGCCATAAAGGGGCTCGCAGTTTGGTTATGCGTGCAGAGCGTGATGAGATTATCGAAGTGTTTCTGGAAGATTATATTAAAAACAACTTGAAAGAAGAATAGCGTTTATTTTGAGAATTATGGGACTTGACTACGGTTCTGTGACGGTCGGCGTAGCGATTAGTGATTCTATGCTGCTGACGGCACAGCCCGTTGACGTAATAAAAAGAAAAAGTGAAAACAAGTTACGACAGACTTTGGCACGAATCCAGCAGTTAGTGGCAGAGAATGACGTTCAGCGTATTGTTCTGGGCTATCCGAAGAATATGAATAATTCGGAGGGAGACCGGGTTCAGCGCACGAAAGAATTTATGGAAAAACTGATAGCCAGAACCGGATTAGAGGTTGTGTTGTGGGACGAACGACTGTCTACGGTTTCCGCTATGGACGTGTTGAAAGAGGGCGGTGTACGCTCTGAAAATCGAAAAACCTATGTGGATAAAATTGCGGCATCCATCATATTGCAAGGCTATCTGGACTCCATACGATAGTTTTATTTAGGAGGACATTATGTCGGAGAACGGTAAAATCATGCTTACGGCTGACGACGGCAGCGAGGAGGCTTTTTTTGTGTTGGAAAAAGCGGATATTGCGGGGATTTCCTATCTTTTAGTTGCAGATTCTTTGGAGGATGATGCGGACGCACTCGTACTGAAGGAGACAGCGAAGGAAGACGTGGTCACTTATGATGTGGTAGACGATGAGAACGAACTGAAGATTATTTCGAATTATTTTGAAGAATTATTGGAAGACGTAGAACTGAAAGTAGAATAGAGAGGTGTAAAGAAATTTTGAAAAAGAGAGAAAAAACAGGAAATGAATCGGTAAAGATTATTCCTCTGGGTGGTCTTGAGCAGATTGGTATGAACATTACTGCCTTCGAGACCGAGACAAGTATTATTGTAGTAGACTGCGGACTGGCGTTTCCGGAGGATGATATGCTGGGAGTAGATTTGGTAATTCCGGATGTTACCTATCTGGAGGACCATAGGGACAAGGTGAAAGGCTTCGTGATAACCCACGGTCACGAGGATCATATCGGTTCACTGCCTTATGTGCTGCAGCGGTTAAATGTTCCGATTTATGCTACAAAGCTGACGATGGCGATTATCGAAAGCAAGCTCAAGGAACACAATCTTTTAAACAGTGTTAAGCGAAAAGTAGTGAAGTACGGACAGTATATCAATCTGGGAGATTTCCGTATTGAATTTATCCGTACAAATCACAGTATTGCTGATTCGGCGGCACTGGCACTGTACACACCGGCTGGCGTCATTGTGCATACCGGAGATTTTAAGGTGGATTATACGCCGATTTACGGCGATGCCATTGATTTGGCACGTTTTGGCGAACTGGGAAAGAAGGGTGTGCTGGCACTGATGTGCGACAGTACCAATGTACTGAAACCGGGCTTTACCATGTCAGAGAGAACAGTTGGAAAAACCTTCGATACCATTTTTGAGGATAATCCGAAAAGCCGTATTATTGTAGCTACCTTTGCCTCCAATGTGGACCGGGTTCAGCAGATTATCAATTCTGCGAAAAAACAAAACCGTAAAGTGGTTATTGAGGGGCGCAGTATGGTAAATATCGTCAATACTGCGATTGAACTGGGGTACATCCAGATGCCGGATAATATGCTGATTTCTCTGGAGGAAATGAAAAATTATAATGACGAGCAGCTTGTACTGATTACGACGGGAAGTCAGGGTGAGGCAATGGCGGCATTATCCCGCATTGCAGCAAGTATTCACCGCAAGATTACGATTAAACCGGGAGATGTTGTGATTTTCAGCTCACGTCCGATTCCGGGAAATGAAAAATCGGTGTCCAAAGTGATTAATGAATTGTCCTTCAAAGGGGCAAAAGTGATTATTCAGGATACTCATGTGTCCGGTCATGCGGCAGAAGAGGAGATTAAGCTGATTTATTCTCTTGTTAAGCCGAAGTTTTCTGTCCCGGTACATGGTGAGTACCAGCATTTGCTTGGGCAGAGCCGCGTGGCACAGTTAATGGGTGTTCCGAAGGAAAATATACAGATTCTCCGTTCCGGTGATGTCTTGGAATTAAAAGAGGACAGTGCCAAAGTGATTGACCACGTACAGGCACAGGGAATAATGGTAGACGGACTTGGTGTCGGTGATGTAGGAAATATCGTTATTCGTGACCGCCAGCATTTGTCTGAGAATGGTTTGATGGTAGTCGTGCTGACGCTGGAGAGAGGTTCGAATACGATTTTGTCCGGACCGGATATCGTATCCCGCGGTTTCGTTTATGTGAGAGAGTCTGAAAATCTTATGGACGAGTGCCGGGAGGTTGTCAATATCGCACTGGACAGACTCTATGACCGGGGTATCACAGATTGGGGAAGAATGAAGACAGAGATTAAAGACTCCCTAAATGATTATCTGTGGAAGAAAATTAAACGGAATCCAATGATTTTACCAATCATTATGGAGGTATAAAAAGCACCACGCCGGAGGAAGTTATGGAGCAGGAACGTTTGGAGGTTTTTCTGGAGTTATTTCGGGAAGAACCTCCTGTTTATATTCAGGAATTAGAAAAGAAAGCAATGGCTGACGGAGTCCCGATTATCCGCAGGGGAACGAGAGATTTGATGCGGTATCTGCTGCGTACCAAATGCCCGAAACGGGTATTGGAGATTGGGACGGCAATCGGTTATTCGGCTCTTTTTATGAAGGAGTGTCTGCCGGAAAGCAGCCGTATTACGACAGTGGAAAAAGTGGAAATGCGTCTGCGTGAGGCAAGAAAAAATCTAAAGCAGTACGATAAAGACGGCAGAATCCGTCTGCTGGAGGGAGATGCAGCGGAAGTGCTCGCCGGACTTGTGGCAGACAAAGAACAGTATGATTTTATTTTTATGGATGCGGCAAAAGGGCAGTACTTAAATTTTCTGCCGGATGTACTGGCTCTTTTGACACCCGGAGGGGTACTGATATCCGATAATATTCTGCATGAAGGAGATGTGCTGCAATCCAGATATGGGGTGACAAGGAGAGACCGCACCATTCATGGACGCATGAGAGAATATCTGGAGGTTCTGACACATCATCCGCAGTTGGAGACAATCTGCCTTGGGGTAGGAGACGGTATGACGATTAGCACAAAGAAAGTGGAGGTTGGAAATGAAGAAACCTGAGATATTAGCACCGGCAAGCAGTCTGGAAGTGTTAAAAACAGCTATTTACTATGGTGCAGACGCTGTTTATATCGGAGGCGAGATGTATGGTCTTCGGGCAAAGGCTAAGAATTTTTCCATGGAGGATATGAAGGCAGGGATTGAATTTGCCCATGAACATGGGAAAAAAGTTTATGTAACAGCAAATATCACAGCTCATGACCGGGATTTAAAAGGAGTGGAGCAGTATTTTCAAGAGTTGAAGGAAATGAAACCGGACGCTTTGATTATTTCGGACCCCGGTGTGTTTACCATTGCCAGAAAAATCTGCCCGGAAATCGATATCCATGTCAGCACACAGGCAAACAATGTGAACTATATGACCTTCCAATTTTGGAAGGAGCAGGGGGCAACTCGTGTGGTGACAGCGAGAGAGCTCTCTCTGAAAGAAATTGCGGATATTGATGAACACATACCGGAGGATTTGGAAATTGAGACCTTTGTGCATGGCGCCATGTGCATTTCTTATTCCGGACGCTGTCTGTTAAGTCATTATTTTACCGGAAGGGACGCCAATCTGGGTGCGTGTACCCATCCATGCCGCTGGAAATATCATATTGTCGAGGAGAGCAGACCGGGTGAGTATCTGCCGATTGAGGAAAATGAGAGAGGAACGTATATTTTTAATTCCAAGGACCTCTGCATGATTGAGCATATTCCGGAGCTTGTGCAGGCGGGAATCGACAGCTTTAAAATTGAAGGGCGGATGAAAACAGCGTTGTATGTCGCAGTGGTGGCTCGCACTTACCGTCAGGCGGTGGATGACTATTTTGAGAGTCCGGAGAAATATAAGAGCCGGATTCCATATTACAAAGAGGAAATTGCCAAGTGTACGTATCGGCAGTTTACGACGGGATTTTTCTTTGGTCCGACAACACATGAAACGCAGATTTATGATAATAATACTTATGTGCAGGGATATCGTTATCTCGGCAGAGTAGAGGAGGTCACTGCGGATGGTCTTGTCTGCTTTGAGCAGAAGAATAAGTTTTGTGTCGGTGATGAGATTGAAATTATGATGAAAGACGGAAGTAACAGGCTGGTGACGGTTCAGGAAATGTATAACGAACATGGACCGGTGGAGAGCTGCCCTCATCCCGGAGAAAAAATCTGCATCCGTCTCAGCGGCGAAGCTCCTAAGGGAGTTATTATGCGGGTTCGGGGAGAGGATGGAAGATGAGCGTTAAAACGGAAATTTTAAAAATTCTTGAGGCAAACCGGGATAAAGATTTATCCGGTCAGGAGCTGGCAGACCTTCTTGGCGTCAGCCGGGCGGCTGTATGGAAAGCGGTAAAAGTGCTGAAAGACGAAGGCTACCACGTTGCCGCAGCGAATAACCGGGGTTACCGATTAGAGGAGGACAGTGATGTGCTGTCAGAGGAGGGTATTTATCTGAACTTGGATTCCCGGTATCAGGATAGGGAAATTCATGTTTATAAAAGTATCGACTCGACCAATCAGGAAGTGAAAAGGCGGGCACTGGATGGTGCCGGAGAAGGCTTGGTGATTTTGTCTGAGGAACAGACCGCAGGACGGGGACGACGGGGACGGAGTTTTTATTCACCTCAGAAAACCGGAATTTACATGAGTGTTTTATTCCGCCCGGAGGCAGAACGCTCACAGGATGTCGTGCTTGTGACTACGGCGGCGTC
The DNA here is from genome assembly GCA_964518785.1 of uncultured Eubacterium sp. Classification (GTDB taxonomy): domain Bacteria; phylum Bacillota; class Clostridia; order Lachnospirales; family Lachnospiraceae; genus Eubacterium_F. The sequence goes on along the minus strand of CAZFHT010000001.1, from coordinate 61,591 downwards.
GGTGGCAATCTGCCGCGCCATACGGAAGGTGCTGGGAGAGGAGCCGGAGATTAAATGGGTAAACGATGTTTATCTCCGGGGGAAAAAGGTGTGTGGTATTCTGACCGAAGCGGTGTCGGATTTTGAGAGTGGCAGAATTGATACAGTGATTGTCGGAATCGGAATTAACTATCGTGTGCCGGAGGAAGGATTTCCGGAGGAAATTAAAGATATTGCCGGTCCGGTCTGCCGCATTGACCATACTGTGCCGAGAAACACATTGGTGGCAGCCATTTTAAATGAATTATATTCGTTGTATGAGGGGCTGTCAGAGAGAACTTATATGGCAGACTATAAAAAATGGTCGAATGTGATTGGCAGAGAGGTTCGGTTTTCTACAGGAGCAGATATGACGAAGGAGGAAAACTGGGAGTGGGGAACTGCCGTAGATATAGATTCGGACGGCGGCCTGCTTGTTCAGATGAAAAACGGTGAGCAGAGAACCCTCCGCACCGGGGAAATTACATTGCGGGTTTGTAAATAAAGTCCATGGATGTCGATAGGAGGAAAGTATGGCAGAGATATTTGAAACGGCGGAGCAGAAAGAACGGATTGTATTAGTTGCGGTGGATACGTCCCGTTTCAATGCTGCCGGAAACAACAGGGAAAATGAGATTGCTCCTGATGTGGAATATTCCTTAAAGGAGCTGGAAGAACTGGCGGAAACGGCAGGGGCAGAGACGGTAGGCCGTCTCGTCCAGAAACGGGAGGCGGTTCATCCGGGAACTTATATCGGAAAGGGGAAAATGGCAGAATTGCAGGAGATGGTTTTTCGCTTGCAGGCAGACGCCATTGTCTGTGATGATGAATTATCCCCGGCTCAGATTACGAATTTACAAGAGGAATTGCAGTGCAAGGTGATTGACCGTACGGTGATGATACTGGATATTTTTGCCGCCCACGCAAAAACAAGTGAAGGTAAACTGCAAGTAGAACTGGCACAATTGCGGTATCGTTCTTCCCGGCTGATTGGTCTGGGAAAATCCCTATCCCGTCTAGGCGGCGGTATCGGTACAAGGGGGCCCGGCGAGAAAAAACTGGAGATGGATCGTCGGTTGATTAAAGAACGAATCGCCGTACTAAACCGACAGTTGAAGGATGTGGTACAAAATCGTGATACGATGCGAAAGCAGCGCAGCCGGAACCAGACACCGGCGGTAGCCATTGTCGGTTACACCAATGCGGGAAAATCCACTCTCTTAAATACACTTACGGAGGCGAAGGTTTTGGAGGAGGATAAGCTGTTTGCCACGCTGGACCCGACCACCAGAGCGTTGGAGCTGGAGAACGGACAGAAAATTCTCTTTACGGATACGGTGGGCTTTATCAGTAAACTTCCCCACCAGTTAGTGCAGGCTTTTCGTTCCACACTGGAGGAGGCAAAATATGCGGATTTGATTTTACACGTAGTCGACGCCTCGAATCCCGAGTATGACAGACAAATGCAGGTAGTATATGACACACTGAAGGAGCTGGGCGTGGAAGACAAGCCGATTCTTACAGCTTTTAATAAAATAGACCGATTGGAGAGAGGGCAGGGAGAGACGCTAAAAGATTTGAAAAGCAGCGCCTCCCTGAAAATTTCCGCAAAGAAGTCGATTGGGTTAGAGACGATGCTGGATAAAATAGAAGAATTGCTGGATGAGGGTTTTGTTCATTTGGAAACCGTGATTCCTTATGTGGCTGCCGGAAAACTTCAGCAGATTCGCCAGTACGGAAAACTGGAGTGTGAGGAGTACCGGGAGGATGGAATTTTTGTAAAAGCAAAGGTGCCGCCATTTTTGGCGGAGTGTTAGAGGATTACATTTCAGGAGGTAAGATTATGGGAAAGTGGCAGAGAGCGTTATATCAGCCGAATTTACCGCTGGGGAAGGGCGGTAAGAGAGTGACTGCCTGTGAAGAACACCGGAGGCTGTCAAAAGAGGCGGCAAAGGAGGGAATGGTTCTTTTGAAAAATGAGAACCACCTTCTTCCCTTGGCTGTCGGAACCAAAGTTGCTTTGTTTGGCAAAGGCTGTATGGACTATGTGAAGGGCGGCGGTGGCAGTGGCGATGTCACAGTGGAATATACGATAAATCTCTGGGAGGGATTTCAAAATCTCAGTGACCGGGCAGCAGTGTGTCCGGAACTGGCTGATTTTTACCGAAAAAACGTAAAACACCAATATGCGAAGGGAGTCTGTCCCGGAATGACTGTTGAGCCGGAGCTTTCTGAGGAGCTGCTGGAAACGGCTCGGAACTTTGCCGATGTCGCCATTGTGACGATTTGCCGTTTTTCCGGTGAAGGATGGGACCGCAAGAGCAGTTATGACAAAAATGATGATGGCGAAAGTATTTTTGAAGAGGGTGATTTTTATCTGTCTCATGCCGAGAAAAAGATGGTAGAGCAGGTAAAAAAATATTTTCAGAACATTGTCGTCGTAATGAATGTAGGCGGCATGGTGGACACAAGCTGGTTTAAGGAAGATTCGCAGATTCAATCGGTTCTCATGGCGTGGCAGGGCGGCATGGAAGGGGGAGCTGCCGCAGCAGAACTGCTTTGCGGCATTGGCAATCCATCCGGAAAACTGTCCGATACTTTTGCCGGGAAATTAGAAGATTATCCTTCCTCTTATAACTTTCATGAGTCGGACGACTATGTCGATTATACAGAGGATATTTATGTGGGATACCGCTATTTTGAAACGATTCCGGGGGCGTATGATAAGGTAAATTATCCGTTTGGCTATGGTCTTTCTTATACGGAATTTGATTGGTCGGTTGAGTCTGCTAAGGAGAAAAATGGAGTGATTGCCATCCAAATTTCTGTGACTAATGTAGGAAACGTGCCGGGGAAAGAGGTTTTGCAGGTATATGTCGCTGCTCCTCAGGGTGCGTTAGGAAAAGCCGGAAGAAGTCTTGCCGCCTTTGAAAAGACAAGACTTCTTCAAAAGGGGGAGACACAACTTCTCACATTGAAGATTGAAGTATCTTCGCTTGCGTCTTATGACGACATGGGGAAGGTGTGTAAATCTGCTTATGTGCTGGAAAAAGGCAGCTATTATTTTCATGTAGGAACCTCTGTCCGCAATACCCGGCAGTTGGTATTTTCCTATGGAGTAAAAGAAAACCGCATTGTTCAGCAGCTTTCCTCCAGACTGGCGCCGACCTCACTGAAACAGCGGATGGTATCCGACGGCACTTTTGAAGAATTGCCGCAGACAGAAGGGGAGAATCCCGATGTCTGCGAATTGGATTTTATGGCGAAGGAGCCAATCGACGGTTTGTCTCCGGCGTACCGCAGCGTAAAAGGAGTGCTGCTGTGGAGCTGGCGCTACAAAGAAAACATTCGTCCGTTTACCGAAGTGGCAGAGGGGAAAATGATGACAGACCAGTTTATCAGACAACTGACGGATGATGAGCTGGCACATTTGCTGGGAGGACAGCCGAACACCGGTGTGGCAAATACTTTTGGTATCGGCAATATGCCGGAATACGGAATCCCCAATATTATGACAGCGGATGGTCCTGCCGGACTTCGCATTGAACCTCAGTGCGGCATTAACACAACGGCGTGGCCTTGTGCTACCCTGCTGGCGTGTACATGGAATCCGGAGCTTGTGTACTGCGTGGGTGCAGCAGGGGCAAAAGAAGTCAAGGAAAATAATATCAGCATATGGCTCACACCCGCAATCAATATTCACAGAAGTCCTCTCTGCGGAAGAAATTTTGAGTATTATTCAGAGGACCCGTATTTGACAGGGGTTCTTGCATCTGCCATGGTGGAGGGGATTCAGTCTCAGCGAATCGGGGCAGCGGTGAAACATTTTGCTCTCAATAATAAAGAGACAAATCGTAAGAACAGTGATTCGCGAGTGTCGGAACGGGCGGCAAGAGAGATTTATCTGAAAGCCTTTGAGATGATTGTGAAAAAGGCAAAGCCATGCTGCATTATGAGTTCTTATAATATCATTAACGGTCACAGAGCCTCTGAAAATAAAGAGCTTTTGGATGGAATTTTGAGAGAAGAGTGGGGGTTTGACGGCATGGTGACCACCGACTGGTGGACGCTTGGTGAACATTACAAGGAGGTGCAGGCAGGAAACGACCTGAAGATGGCGTGCGGACTGCCGGAGCGATTGCTGGAGGCGAAAGAAAAAGGAATCCTTACTCGTGAAGAGATGGAGGTTTGCGGAAAGAGAATACTAGAGTTGATATTGAAGGTGGATTAGGTATGAAAAATAAGTGGTTTCAATTAAAACAAACGAAAATCAATCATCCGCGGCACAAATACGAAAGGGAATATGAAGAGGGCAAGGCATGGTGCCGGGAACAAAACATGAGGGATTGTTATATCAAAAGTGAAGATGGACTCAAGCTGCATGGCTGTTATTTACCGTCAAAGGATGCAAAACGGTTTGTTTTGTTATGCCATGGCTACAAAGGCAGCGGCTTTGGGGATTTTGCCAACATTGCCAGATTTCTTCATGAGAATCAGTGCAATCTGCTCTTTATTGATGAGCGGTGTTGTGGAGAGAGTGAGGGTGAATTTATCACCTTTGGAGCAAAAGAGCAGTATGACATACAGAGATGGAGTTATTACATAGCCAGACGGAACAAGAAAAAGCTGCCGATTTATCTCTATGGAGAATCCATGGGGGCAACCTCGGTGCTGATGGCGTCCGGGTTAAAGCTGCCGAGGGAAGTAAGGGGAATTATTTCGGACTGCGGATTTCACACGATGAAAAGGGAAATCGGTGATATTATAACTCACTGGTTTCATGTGAAGTGGCCGGGATTTTTTTTATTCAGAGTGGATCTGTTCTGCCGTCTGTTTGCCGGATTTGCCATGAAGGATTCCGATACGACGCAGGCTTTGAGAAAGAATAAAAGACCGATTCTTTTCTTTCACGGTTCCGAGGATACCTATGTGCGTCCGGGGAATACGAGATTAAATTATTTTTTGTGTCGCGCACCGAGAGAAATTGTGATGATACATGGGGCAAGGCACTTGTGCAGTGCCTATGTGAATCCGGATTTGTATCGGGAAAAACTTCTGAATTTCTTTCAAAAATACGATTCGTGATATTTCTTGGTCAATTTATTATAAAGTGTTTGTTAAGTCGTGCTGGGTATGGAAATAAAAAATAAAATGTGTTAAGTTTCTGTTAAAGAAAAGAAAATCATACAGAGAAAACACAGGGGGATTTATGTATGAGAAAGTATTACCCATTGACGGCAGCACAAAAAATGCACTACAACTGGATTCAGAGGTACGGTACACAGCAGGTTTCCGGAGTTAGTGTCGTGGCGTCTTTGAAGGCACCGCTTGACTTTGGACTATTGAAAAAATGTATTCAGTTGGAGTTAGAGCGTTATGGATGTATGAGAGTTCGTTTTACCAAGCCGGATGAAAAAGGCGAGGTGAAACAGTACATAGTGAAAAATGACAGTCGGGACATTCCTTTAAAGGACTTGTCGCATATGAGCATGGAAGAGGCAGATAACCTTATGCAGCAGTGGGCGTATGAAACTTTTGACGGTGATAACATTCCATTGTGCGACGTGACGATGCTTCAGCTCCCGGAGGGCTATAATGGATTTTTTGTTCATATGGACCACAGGCTGATTGATTCCTGCGGATTAGTCGTTATGATAAATGATTTAATGCAGCTCTATACTCATTATCGTTTCCAATCCGAGTACCCGGAGGATTTGGCAGATTTTGAGGAAGTGTTGGACAAGGACTTGAAAAAGGCAAATAACGAAAAGCGATTTGCCAAGGACAAGAAATTCTGGGATGACCAGTTGGATGCTTTGGGAGAGCCTCTTTATTCGGATATTCAAGGGGCATCGGTGCTGGAAAAGGCGAGAGAAAAACATGGTGACCGCCAGTTAAGAGCTGCTGATATTGAGCTGAAGGATATTTTTGTGGACGTGAAGGATTATTGGCTGGAGCCGGAGCCGACGAAAAATCTCATGGATTTTTGCATGAACCACCAGCTCTCCATGACAAATCTTTTGCTGCTCGGTATTCGCACCTATTTGTCAAAAGTAAATAATGGACAAGAGGATATTACGATTCAGAATTTCATTTCCAGACGTTCTACGCACGACGAATGGACATCTGGGGGCAGCAGAACGATTATGTTCCCTTGCCGGACGGTGATTTCTCCGGAGACGGATTTTATGACGGCGGCTTATGAAATTCAGAATATGCAGAACCGGATTTATATGCACAGCAATTATGACCCGGAGCTGATTCAGGAGGAAATGAGACGACGCTACAAAACACCGGAGAACACAAGTTATGAGAGCGTTTACCTTACCTATCAGCCGCTTCCGGTGAAAATGGACAATCCTCACCTTATGAATATTCCGCAGCATTCGAAGTGGTTTGCGAATGGGGCGGCGACGAAAAAAATGTATTTAACCGTATCTCACACCGAGAACGGCGGGATGAATTTTTCCTACCATTATCAGACTGCTCATCTGAATGAGCATGATGTGGAGCTTTTATATTACTATATGATGCGCATTTTATTCAAAGGAATTGCAGAGCCGGATATGACGTTAGGGGAAATTATAGAACAAGTGTAAAGTTAAAGTAATTATTTTTGGAGGGAAATTATGACACAGGAAATGCAGTTTAAGGAGCTTGCGGCACAGTATTGCGATGTAAAAGCAGAGGACATGACAAATGATATGAGATTTCGGGAGGACTTGGGATACACTTCTCTTGGTTTCATGACATTTTTAGGCGAGCTGGAGGATGCTTTTGATTTGGAGCTGGACGAGGAGGAGGCTCTGGAAGTTATCACAATCGGGGACGCCCTTGAATTATTAGAAAAATTACAGCAGGAACAGTAGGAGGCAGAAATGAGTTTACTTGTCAGAGATATTTTAGAAGAGAGTGGAAAGAAATTTTCAGATATAGAGGCAGTAAAGTGGCTGCAGAAAAAGGATGTGTTTTCCAGAAACTATAAGGAAATGCTGGAGCAGATTCAGGCAGTGAGAAAAGGCTTGGCAGCGGAAGGGTTTGCGAAAAAGCACATTGCCATGATTGGCACAAGTTCTGTGGAATGGATAGAAAGTTATCTTGGTATCATTACCGGGAACATCGTAGCAGTTCCGCTGGACGCAGGACTTCCGCCGGAGGATTTAATTGATTTGATTAACCGTTCGGATTCCGAGGCGTTGTTCCTGAGTCCGAAACAAAAGGCTTTTGCCGGGGGCATTTTGTCCCAGTGTCCGAAGATAAAAAAGATTTGGCTGCTGACAGAGGATGAAGCAGAGACAGAGGATGAGCGTGTGATGACGCTGACTCAGTTAAAGGCAGCAGGAGAGAACACAGAGGATGTTGACGGACCGTCTGCGGATGATATCGCTACTATTATTTTCACATCAGGGACGACCGGAAAAAGCAAGGGTGTTATGCTGACACAGAATAATCTGGCAGCCAATGTACTTTCTGTAGATTACTATTCTGACCCCGGAACGGTAATGCTCAGTGTTCTTCCGATTCACCACGCCTTTTGTCTTGTTATGGACTGGCTGAAGGGATTTTCTCTGGGAGCTACGGTATGTATCAATGATTCCCTTCTTCACATGGTGAAAAATATGAGTGTTTTCAAGCCGGATGTCATTCTTATGGTTCCGATGATGGTGGAAACGATTTATAAGAGACTTGCCGCTGCGGATTCCTCCATACCGAAAACGGTTCTGGCGGACAAGGTATTTGGCGGAAATCTTCGAATTATTTTTGTGGGCGGTGCACATCTGGACCCATTTTACATTGAGAAATTTGCGGAGTACGGCGTGGACATCTTCGAGGGCTATGGAATGTCTGAATGTTCTCCTGTTATCAGTACAAACACACCGGACAATCACAAGACAGGCTCTATCGGACGTCCCCTTTCCAATGCGGAGATTACCTTTGAAAATGGAGAGATTCTTGTAAAGGGCAGCAGTGTCATGAAGGGTTACTATAAAATGCCGGAGGAGACGGCAGAAACATTGAAGGATGGCTGGCTGCATACAGGTGACAAAGGATATCTGGATGAAGATGGTTTCCTGTTTATCAATGGACGTGTGAAAAATTTGATTATTCTTTCGAATGGAGAAAACATTTCACCGGAGGAAATCGAAAATAAACTGGCTCTTGGCGAGCTGGTGGGAGAAGTCGTAGTTACCGGAGAGGACAACGGTCTTACGGCAAGAATTTACCCTGACCAAGACGTTGTTCAGTTGAAGGGACTGGGTGCAGAGGAGATTCAGGCTGCTTTGCAGCAATTTTTGGATCAGTATAATAAGACACAGCCTACCTACCGTCAGATTACCGGACTGGTTGTGAGAAAGAATCCGTTTATCCGAAGTTCAACAAAGAAGATAAAAAGGCAGGAGGCACTGATAGACGAGGCAGTGAACTAGTGCTGTGGTTTTTAACTGACGAACCATAGCACTAGGACAGGAATGGGAGTACCCCCGCCATAAAAGACTGCGTCATAATGTCGGCAATGACCTCCGCCGGAACCCGGAAATTTTCCGTCGTCCACTTATGAAGGATACCGAGGGTGCTGCCGATGGCGCAGGCAATGGTATAAGAAATTTCATCTTCGCTGTGAGGGGATGGCTTTACGTTTTTAGTAGCTTTTGTTACATAGCTGTGAAACATGGTGATAGCTTTTTCAAAAAACGCATTTCCCCTCGGACTTCGAAGAATGTTTGCTAAAAAAGGATTTGTCATCGTGTATTCGCAAATCGTCATAAAATAAGACCTGCACATTTCGTGGTTGTTTTTTGGATGAAACGTATCCAAAAGAGCGAATATATCATCGATGGTTTTGTCCTCGATGGCAGTGACAAGGGCTGGAATGTTCTCGTAGTGGTTGTAAAATGTACTACGGACGATTCCGGCTCTTTTTGTAACATCCGATACGGTTATTTTATCGAAAGTTTTTTCTTTTAAGACTAACAGGAACGCATCGCAAATCGCCTCGTCAGCAATCCGATACCGCTCGTCTAATATTTCTTTTGTCATCGTTTTTCTATATCCCCTCTTTGCCGTATAGGAAAATGTTGTATTTGCCACACAAAAAAACTCAGGCTTGGCTGTTTAACTCGTCCAATAATTTCTGAATTAATTCTTTTACCGTAGGAATCACTTCGTCGATTGCTACTTTTTCTTGAATCGACTTGTCTCTGGTAGAGAGTTCAACTACCGATTCCTTCATATTTCTCGGGCTGACGACAAGCCGTACCGGAACGCCGAGAAGGTCGGCATCAGAGAACATAACGCCGGGACGCACATTTCTGTCATCATAGATTACTTCAACGTGCTGTTTTTGCAATTCATCATAAATCTTGTCAGCACACGCCTTTGCCTCAGCGTCGTCAGAACGAAGGCAGCAAAGGTGAACCTGCCATGGTGCGATAGAGATTGGCCAGATTGGACCAAAATCATCATGATGTGCCTCGCAGACAGAGGCGGCAAGACGTCCGACACCGATACCGTAGCAGCCCATAATCGGATATTGGGAATTGCCGTCAGCGTCTAAATACTGCATATTCATTGATTTTGTATATTTTGTTCCTAACTGGAAAATGTTTCCCACTTCGATGCCTCGTGATATCGTAATGTGTTTCTTTCCGCATTTCGGACAGATTCCTCCGTCTGTGATTTTGGCAACGTCGCTGTACCGGGCGTCCGGGATATCCCGTTCCATGCAAAGTCCGGTGTAGTGGTATTCTTCCTCATTTGCTCCGCAGGAGAGGTTGTTCGTTCCCTGAAGAGATTTATCATAAATTACGGTGTAATCTCCGGTGACAGATAAGTTTACCGGACCGATATATCCGGCATTCAATCCACATTCCGGTGTGATGACAGCCGGGTGTATGTCTTCACCGAGGAAGTTTGTAAGTTTTGTCTCATTTACATCCAAATCCCCACGAATAAACACTACCACGTAGTCATCGGTCAGATTTTTCTGGTATACAACTGCTTTGCATGACTTCTCCAAAGGAGAGTTCAAAAATTCACAGATTTCTTCAATCGTGTGAATGTTCGGTGTATGAACTTTTGTCAGTGCCTCGTCCGAGCTGTCCTTTTCATTTTCAATAATGCTTTCGGCAGCCTCCATGTTCGCACGAAAATCACAGTTACTGCAGATGGCGATGGAATCTTCACCAATCGGTGTCAGCAGCATATATTCATGAGCCAGATTTCCGCCCATCATACCGGAGTCCGATGCTACCGTCACAACTTCCGGAATCCCGGCACGAGCAAAAATACGGTTGTAGGAATCATAACAAATCTGGTAGTAGCGTTCCAAATCCTCTTGTGATGTGTGGAAGGAATAAGCGTCCTTCATAGTAAATTCACGAACACGAATCAGACCGGCACGTGGACGTGCCTCGTCGCGGAATTTTGTCTGAATCTGATAAATCATAAAAGGATAGTTGTTATAACTTTTTGCGTAATCACGAACCAATTGAACAGCAGCCTCTTCGTGTGTCATGCCGAGCACCATTTTGGAACCGTTTCGGTCTTCGAAACGCAGCAATTCACTTCCCACACTTTCATATCGTCCGGATTCATCCCACAGAGACGCAGGAAGTGCTACCGGAAACAGAACCTCCTGTCCGTCAATGGCATCCATTTCTTCCCGGATGATGGTTTCAATCTTACGGCAGATGCGTTTTAACGGCATATACTGGGAATAGATTCCTTTTGCTACATCTTTCATATAACCGCCGCGCATCATAAGGGCATGGCTTTCAATTACACAGTCACTTGGCTTTTCTTTAAAACGTTCGCCAACTAATTTATCGAGTTTCATTTCTTACCTCCATCTTTAAAAAGCCAGCGGAAAACCGCCGACACATTTGTCGTTTTATTGTAGCATTTCCATTTGTTGATGTCAACTGGACGTAAAGCAGGAAGTGTGCTATAGTAACCAATTAGTTATTGTTCTCAGAGCAATAACCTTAATTGAGTGAAAAGTGAGGCGAAAAATATGAAATATGAAACGATTGTTTTTGATTTGGATGGAACGCTGCTCAATACACTGGAGGATTTGACGGATGCGGTAAATACTGCCTTGGCGTCAGAAAATCTGCCGGAACGCAGTGTGGAAGAAATTCGTGGCTTTGTGGGAAATGGCATTGTAAAACTGATGGAGAGGGCGGTTCCCGGAGGGCGGCAGCACCCGGCATTTGATTCTATGATGAAAGAGTTCCGGGCATTTTACAGTGAGCATTGTCAGGACAAGACAGCTCCTTACGATGGAATTTTAGAACTGCTGAAAAATCTTCACGAAAAAGGAATGAAAATGGCTGTCGTTTCGAACAAAGCAGACTTTGCTGTGAAGGAATTAATTCCGGTTTATTTTGCAGATTACATCTCTGTCTGCCATGGAGAAAATGAGGATGAGGGAATCCGGAAAAAACCGGCTCCGGATATGGTTTTTCACACCTTGGAGGAGATGAATTGTCCGGTGGAAAAAGCGGTGTATGTAGGAGACTCGGATGTGGACCTCCAGACGGCGAAAAATGCTGGGATGGACTGTGTCGGTGTGAGCTGGGGATTTCGAGGACGGAAATTCTTAGAGAAAAACGGCGCCAAATACGTCATTGACATTCCGTCCGAATTACTTGAAGTCATCCGTTAAGATAAAATAGATTTAAAAATTTTTTCATATTTTTTCCGAAAATGGTCACACTAACGTTGTAAATATACCGAAGGAAAGCGAAGGATTTTCGCAGGAAAGTGAGGAAAAGAAAATGAAGAAAATTTTTTTAACAGGTCTGCTGGCTGTCTGTATGTCAGTTGCCCTTGTGGGCTGCGGCACGAAAAATAATAGTGCGACAGCTCCTTCCGCAACGCCGGATATTACAGAAAATCCGACGGATTCACCAGTGGCAACGGAGACACCCGAAACGGATTCCGACGTGAATGACACGAACGACAATGAAAATGGAACGGATTCGGATGGAAATGTCGTGGAGGATGCGGTAGACGGAGCCGGAGATGCCGTACAAGACGCGGTGGATGGAGCCGGAAATGCAGTAAATGATGCAGTGGACGGTGTGGAAGACGCCACCGACGACGTGACGAATGATGATACCGACAATCAGTAATTGCAAAAGAAAAGTTCAAGTCCGTTTTACCGGACCGCATAAAAACAATAATCCTCTCATAGACTAATTGAAAAACTATGAGGGGATGTTTTTTTTGCCAGCTGCCCGGTTGTTCAGAACCCTGCACTTATTTGGGGTTGTCTAAAAACAAGGATTATGTTAAGATTAGCAGAGATTAAACGGAGATGGAGGAAACAATAATGGGAATCTTTGATGTGCTTGTTGCGGCAATTCTTGGCATTGTGGAGGGAATTACGGAATGGCTGCCAATCAGCAGTACCGGACATATGATTTTAGTGAATCAGTTTTTACATTTTTCAGATGAAAATTTTCAGGAAATGTTTCTTGTTGTCGTTCAGCTTGGGGCAATCCTAGCTGTTGTACTTTTGTTTTGGAATAAAATCTGGCCATTCAATTTTAAATATAAGAAAAATGAACAGCCTTTTATCAAAAAAGACATTATGCAGTTGTGGTTTAAGATTATTGTGTCCTGCCTGCCTGCGGCAGTGGTAGGAGTGCTGTTTGATGATATTATTGATGATATGTTTTACAATGCCATCGTTGTGGCAGGGGCGTTGATTATTTACGGTATTTTGTTTATCATTATTGAAAATTGGAATAAGGGCAGACGCCCGGTTATTACAAGGGTGACGGAGATTGGTTATAACACCGCTATAATCATTGGTATCTTTCAGCTTTTGGCTGCCATTGTGCCGGGAACATCCCGGTCCGGTGCCACGATTATTGGCGCACTTTTGATTGGCGTGAGCAGAGGTGTGGCGGCAGAGTATACTTTTTATCTGGCGATTCCGGTTATGTTCGGTGCCAGTGTTTTGAAAATTGCCAAGGGCGGGCTGAATTACGGAGCCATGGGATGTGTCACACTGTTTGTCGGAATGTTTGTGGCATTTGTCGTATCCCTTTTCGTGATTCGTTTCCTTATGGGTTACATACGCAAACACGATTTCAAGGCATTTGGCTATTACCGGATTGTTTTGGGAGTCGTTGTTATCCTGTATTTCCTCATCAGTGGGGCAACGGTGGCATAACTCTCGGAAATGGTTAGAACTGCGGGTAACCGAAGTAGTTTAGCAGACCGTTGTAGATGGCGTAGGCGAAGGGGTACTGCTCGGTGGAGAGCAGCAGGGCATCTTCATAATTGGATATATAGGCTAATTCAATCAATACGGCGGGCATACTGGTCCGCCGTAATACATATAAAGACGGACGGACGTAGACGCCGTTGTTTTTTGTTCCGAGACGGCGGACAATCTCCTTAACGATATCCTCGCCCATGTAATATGCCTCGGAATTGGCTTGATAAACGTATGCCTCTGTTCCGTTGATGGCGGGATTTTCATTGGCATTGACATGAATACTTAAAAAATAGTCGGCACCCCATGCGGCTGCCATATCTACCCGCTGCTGCAGACTGGAGGTGGTGCTGTATCCTAAAATTTCCTCCGGGTTCTGGCGGGACGTGACTGCCTCAAAGCGGGGGTCGGCATTGAGAATATCTGAGAGATAGGCTCCTACCAGATAAGTAATGTCCTGCTCCCGAAGTCCGAAGCCTTCGGCTCCGGCGTTGAAACCATAGGGATTGTGTCCCTGGTCGATAAAAATGCGGATTGGCATTGTTGGTTCTCCCTTTTTGTGAACAGAAGTCACAAGATGTATTCTTTATTATTATATGAAAGGCGGCGTGGATGGTGAGTGAAATGCGGTTAGACAAATTTTTATCGCTGTATGGCGGACTGAGCCGGAAAGAGGCAAAAACAGCGGTGAAAAAAGGCAGGGTAACGGTAGAGGGTGAAACTGCTGTTAAGCCGGAGATGAAAATACAAGATTCAGAGGTTTTCCTTGACGGCGTGAAGGTCGAGGGGCAGCAGCATGTATATTATATGATGAACAAGCCGTCAGGCGTGCTGTCTGCCACAAAGGACGCCGGTAAAAAAACAGTGGTGGACTTGATGGATACCAGAGGGAGAGAGATTTTTCCGGTGGGAAGACTGGACAAAGATACCGAAGGTCTTTTGCTGCTGACCAATAATGGTCTGCTGGCTCACCGTCTGCTTTCTCCCAAATATCATGTAGAAAAATGCTATGTTTTACGCTATGAGGGAGAATTGCAGAAGGAGGCAGCAGAACTGTTTGCCAAAGGGATGGACATTGGCGAGAAGAGAGAGACAAAACCGGCAAAACTGGAGCTGCTCGGAGACGGAAAAGCGATGGTGACCATATCTGAGGGAAAGTATCATCAGGTAAAAAGAATGATTGGAAAAGTCGGCGGGCGTGTCACCTATTTAAAGCGGATTTCCATGGGAACTCTTAAACTGGACGAAACTTTACAGCCGGGGGAATACCGGATGTTGACAGAGAAAGAAATTTCGGAATTGACGACAAGTGAAAGGAAAGAAGAATGACGAAAAAGAAATATTATGCAGTAAAAAAAGGAAAGACGCCGGGGATTTATCTCACATGGGACGACTGCAAAAAACAGGTGATGGGATTTCATGGTGCCATTTATAAGGGCTTTGCCACGATACAGGAGGCAGAGGATTTTTTGTGTGGCGGCAGCCGGGATGAGAAGGTGTCCGTTGACGAAGAGGGAAAGATTGAAAGTCTGTCGCAGGGTGAGGCAGTGGCTTACGTGGATGGCAGTTATAATAACAAAACGAAGGAGTATAGCTGCGGCGTTGTGTTTTTTTATGAGGGAGAAGAAAAAAGAATTTGCCGGAGGGGAGAAGATAAGGAGCTGGCGTCCATGAGAAATGTGGCGGGCGAGATTTTGGGTGCGGAGCTTGCCATGAGGGAGGCTGTCCGGCTGGGTGCGGAGAAACTGGTTATTTTCCACGACTATCAGGGAATCGCCTCGTGGTGTCTGGGAGAGTGGAAGACAAATAAAGAGGGAACCAAAGCATACAAAGAATACTATGATTCCCTCCGGGGGAGGTTGTCGGTCACGTTTCAAAAAGTGAAAGGCCATTCCGGTGACAAGTGGAATGATGTGGCAGACGAATTAGCGAAAAGTGTTATTTTCTAAAATAATCACAAAAATACATTTGGGAATTCAGCGGTGTTTTCCCTCGCTGGTCCACCTTCTCATAAGAGCCATCCGGCATGAGAAGATGGGCTTTTTTTGTATCTGCAAGCTGTACATCTAAAATGTGTTTAATTTCTTCTTTTAAATTTTCATCCTCCACCGGGAATAGAATTTCTACACGTTTGTCTAAATTCCTCGGCATCCAGTCTGCACTGCCCATGTAAAATTCCGGTTCTCCATTATTTTCAAAGTAGAAAATACGTGCGTGTTCCAAAAAGGTGCCAACGATGGAACGGACGTGGATGGTTTCGCTCAAGCCGGGTACTCCCGCACGAAGGCAGCAGATTCCCCGGACAATGAGCTGGATTTCGACGCCGGCAGCCGAGGCGTCATACAGTGCCTCCATAATACCCCGGTCACAGAGAGAATTCATTTTGGCGATAATCTTTGCAGGGCGTCCTTTGGCGGCATTGTCTCTTTCCCGGTTAATGAGAAAGAGGAATTTATCCCGGAGCCATGTAGGAGCCAGTGCCAGCTTGTTCCAGCCAAGCGGTTCGGAATAACCCGAAAGCATATTAAATACCGCAGTGGCATCCTCGCCGTAAGCGGGTTTGCAGGTAAACATACCCATGTCTGTGTAGAGCTTAGCGGTGGAGTCATTATAATTTCCGGTGCCAAGGTGAACGTAGCGGCGGATTCCATCCTCCTCCTGACGGACAACCAATGTGATTTTACTGTGCGTTTTCAACCCCACCAGTCCGTAGATGACATGACATCCTGCCTTTTCCAGTTTTCTCGCCCAGACAATGTTGTTTTCCTCATCAAAGCGTGCCTTTAATTCCACCAGTACAGAAACCTGTTTGCCATTTTCCGCCGCCTCGGCAAGAGAGGCAATGATGGGCGAATGACTGCTGACGCGGTAAAGCGTCTGCTTGATTGCCAGCACATTCGGGTCTTTTGCTGCCGTATGGATAAAATTCACGATAGGGTCAAAGGATTCATAAGGGTGGAAAAGTAAAATATCACGCTCTCGTATTTGCTCAAAAAGGTTTTGGTTCGGATTTAACATTTTTGGCTGTGCCGGAGTGAAAGGAACATCCTTCAGATGTTCAAATCCTTCCATGCCGTATACCTTCATGAGAAAAGTTAAATCCATGGGACCATTTATCTGGAATATGGATTCTTCCCCTATGTTCAGCTCACGCCGAAGGAGTTTCCGCAGACGCTTGTCAATGCCGTCCTCCACCTCCAGACGGATTGCTTCACCCCACTGACGCTTTTTTAATTGCTTTTCGATTTCAATCAAAAGGTCGGACGCCTCGTCCTCGTCAATTGTCAGGTCGGCATTTCTTGTGACTCGGAACGGAGTGGCACAGAGAACTTTGTAATTCATAAATAATTTCTGTATATTTTTTTCGATAATCTGTTCCAGTAAAATAATCGTTGTACAGTTTTCCTTGTCCGAAGGAATTGTGACCACCCGAGGGAGTACGGAAGGCACTTGAACGGTGGCAAAATCAATGGTGTTCTTCTTTTTTTTGTCCATGAGAAGGGCGCCAATGTTCAGTGATTTATTGCGAATCAGCGGAAAAGGACGGGAGGAGTCCACTGCCATCGGCGTCAGTACAGGAAAAACCTGCTGCATAAAATAAGTATCGACATAATCCGCCTGCTGTTCCGTTAAGTTCTCATAGGCAGTTACGATTTTTAACCCTTCTTTTTTCAGAGCCGGTAACAGAGAACGGTTATATGTGGAATACTGGGTTGCCATGAACTTATGTGTCACCTCAAGAATGGCGTTTACCTGTTCTTTGGCGGTCATGCCGGAAATGTCAGTTTTAGTGTAGCCGGCATTCACTTGGTCCTTCAGGGACGCCACTCGAATCATAAAAAATTCGTCCAGATTGGAGGCAGTAATGCTCAAAAATTTCAGACGTTCCATCAGCGGAATATTTTTATCCCTCGCCTCGGAGAGACAGCGGTAGTTGAAGTCCAGCCAGCTTAGTTCACGATTTTTAAATTTCTCCATATAAGTTTACCTCCATTATTTACCTGTTCTTTTTTGCTTTAGCATAGGACGAATTCCGAAAACCTCCTGAAAGACATCCGCTTTGTCATGAAACAATCCCTTTTCCAGTGTAATATCTGACATCGTATCTGCCGTAATCGTCAGGATACCATCCGCCAAAGACACGCCCACGTTTTTGATTTTCTGGCGGTTGCTTTTATCCAGCACATTTGCCGTTGTCAAAATGGCGTTTAATTTCACAATTGTAATGTATTCGTCGCGACTAAATTCCTCGTCCAGTTCACCGTAAGAAGGAAAAGAAGTCTCATTATACCGTACCATATTTGCCACCATTGCCCGTTCCCGGTGGGAAAGTCCGATAATTTCTGTGGACATAATGATGTGATACGAGCATTCGCGGGACTGGATTTCATTGATATACGAGCCGCAACTGTGCAGAATTACGCCAATCTGTAACAGCAGCCGTTCTCGTTTGCCAAGTCCATGGAGTTTGCGAATCCGGTCAAAAATCTGCAAGGCAAGTTTCTGTACATTTTCCACGTGATTCATATCTACCATGTATTTTCGGGCGATATTTTTCGAAGAGGAAAGAATGTCGGCAGTAAAATCGTGATTGGATATCAGCCGGATATTCTTTTCTGCAAATTCTGCAACAATGCCATCGCAGAGGTCAAGGGAGGACATATATAAATCCTCACAGCCGGTGAGCTGGGAAATTTTGCGGCAGAGTAAAATGGTAGGGAGAAGAAGTTTTGCTTTTTCTCCAAGAAATTCTTTTGGAATTTTGTTTTTGGTGAGCAGTTTTTTTGACAGATGGCCGTCAAATTCCGGTTTGTTGTTTTTGATATGATGATATATGCGGGGAATCATTTCTCCAACTGCTATGATGTGGTTGACGGTTATGGAGCCAAGATACAACTCCTTAAAAAGGTTTAAGTCCTTTTCGATGTACTCATCAATCAGGGCAGTAAAATCATATGCCTCATCCTCCATGACATGTAAAAGGTCCTGAATCCGGGCAGAGCCAAGGCGAAGATTCTGGGTGGCATTCAGTTTCCCATGGTCAAAGACAGAGAGCTGGACACTGCCGGCGTCGATGTCGATAAGTAAAGCACCATCCTCAATGATGGATTCGAAATTTTTTTCTTTCAGGGCAAGAGCCTTGTAATAGAGGAACCGGGTTTCGCTGTTACTGATGACTTTTACATGAAATCCGGTTTGAACTTTTATCTGGTCGATAACGACCAGAGAATTGCGGGATTCCCGCAGCTCGCTGGTGGCATAAATTTGCCATTTCTTTGTGCGGAACTCCTTCATAATCCGTTTGAAATCATTTAGCGTGGTACATATTTCATTCACTGTTTTATAGGAAATCACTCCGTCCCGGTAAGTATCTGCACCAAGAGACAGCTTCTGCCGGACACAGGTAAGCTCGGTAATTCCCCGCTGCTTTGAAATTTCATAAATCTTCATCGACAGTTCATTGGAACCGATGTCGATAGCTGCGTAAGTCGATATTGTCATTGTAACCTCCGTTCGTATCGTAGAAAATGAAGAAAAAAATAAGGCAAATCAGATAGCTCAATACCTAAAATGCCTTATTCAATCACATCTCCAATAAATCTTGTCCCTCATTTGACCACTGATATATTTCATCTACCCAAGATTCTGGGTCATCATGAAGAGCAATATAATTACATCCTCTAAGAACGGTGTTAAAATCGTACTCTCTAATCAGTTTTTTTGCTTGAAATTCAGAAATGTGATACTTTTTTTCAAAAATATCAACCATACAATTTTTGTAATTATTAATTCGTTCTCTCATGATTATCACCCCTCTTATTTCATATAATATCACATTTAATATATTCTATGCAAGACAAAGATTTTTCAGTGTAAAATACAATCTGTTTGCCGTAGGAACTGCCATCCTTTTTCAAAAAGTCTGATAATTTTAACGTGTAGTTATTAGGTTTTAAATTTCCATAACGTAAGTCGGATGCTATACTTGCAATATTTCCATCAGCAGTACTGCCTATAATAACATCATATTTAGAATCACGATTGTTATCTGTTAAATATAACTCATTAGCAATTTGTGGAGTTATACGATTTGCCAAAATAAATTTAGCCCATTCAATATTTTCATGTTCAAATCTTTTGCAATTCAACTCTGGATTTTCTTTATACGCCAATGTAATTACAGAAGGAAAGGAATTTTGAATTTTCTTCCTTTTCTTTTTTTGGGAAACACGATGAGCCATATCTTTTGCCATTTCAATATTGTCGGTAGTGTAAAAGCCTCTCCCAAAATCCAGATATTGACTGCTTTTCGTCAAATTTATTCCGTTTGTACATATGTCAATAGCATATCTTAATATTGTTCCATGATACACTGTCACAGCATCAACTCCACTTATAATATTTTATAATTGTAACACGTATTCTGTTACAATTCAACGGCTGATTGATTGAATTAGGTCAAGCATTAAACAGATTAGTCATAGGATTTTAGATAATAATATAGAAAAATGATGCAAATTAATACATATTTTGGTATTATAAAATGGAAGTTTGAATGAACCAGGTAATTTGCCTATAAGTGGAATGACATAGGCGGTACAGGTGTTTGTGATGAAAACCTGCCTGATTCAGCACCTAAAAGATGAAAGGGGATATATGTTATGGTACATGAGGTAAAAAACAGATGGAAGAGAAGAACGGTTCGCTGTTTTGCAATTTTTTTAATTGCAGTGATAACTATTTTATGCGGGGGAGCTGCCGGGGGGCAGACCGCAGAGGCGAAGAAGAAATCGTACGACAAGTATTCGTCGTCAAAACATGGATGGGGGCTGTCATTGAACAACAGTCACAAAGTGCCGGTCAATGGCGAAGCAAAAGGGATTGAAAAGAAAAATGCGTATTATTACGTAAAGACAAAGAAAAAACGCATTTATCTGTCCTTTGACTGTGGGTATGAGAATGGGCACACGTCACGAATTTTGGATGTTTTGAAAAAGAATAAAATTAAGGCAATATTTTTTGTGACGAAGGACTATATCCGGGGAAATGTAAAATTAGTAAAACGCATGAAGAGAGAAGGGCATCTTGTCGGAAATCATACAATGAACCATCCGTCACTTCCAACGTGCTCCGTTTCCCGGATAAAAAAAGAAATTCTCGGGTGTGCCTCTTATATGAAGAAAAAGACCGGTTATGAGATGGACAAGTTTATTCGTCCGCCGATGGGGGAATGGAGCCAGAGGTCATTAAAAGTGACGCAGGATATCGGATATACAACGATTTTCTGGAGTATGGCATTTTATGACTATGACACGTCAAATCAGCCGGGGAAACAAGCGATTTTTAAACAATTTATGGCTCATTACCACAAGGGTGAGATTGTCCTGCTCCATGCGATTTCCAAATCAGACACTCAGGCATTGCCGTCGATTATTAAAGCGATGAAGAAAAAGGGTTACACTTTTGGGGAACTCAGTGAATTAGAGGAATAACTACACAAAAGAACAGTCGTGTTGGAACTTTTTATCGGAAAAGAGATGATAACGTCATAGTCTGTCAGATAAAGAAGAAAAAATAAAAAATATGTAAATAAATATTAAACTAAACATAAAATTATTTGCGAAAAATCCTTGATTTTCTTATATTTTGAGTATATACTATGGTTACTGTCAAATTATAAACAAAATATAAATTCAAAGCAAGGAGGACACATATATGGGACAACTGAAAGTGTTAATTGCAGATGATAATCCACGAACGGCATCTATGATTGAATCTATATTAAGGGACGACGAAGAAATTGAAGTAGTGGGTAAAGCAGAAGACGGAATGGAGACAATGGGCATGATTCGTGAGACAGAACCGGACCTTGTTCTTTTGGACTTGATTATGCCAAAACTGGACGGTCTGGGAGTATTGGAACGTCTCCATAAAGAGAAGGACAAAGAGAAAAAGCCGGATGTCATTGTAGTATCCGGAATTTCGCAAGAACGCATTACAGAGAATGCATTTCAACTGGGGGCGGCATATTATTTATTAAAACCATTTGACCATGATATGATACTGAGTCATGTACAGCGTTTCAAACCGGGGGTTCGAACGAAATTCATCGCCTCGCCGGAGGAACTGAAAAGAAATGAAGAATTGGCAAGGTACAATCTGGAATCCGATGTCACAAATATTATTCACGAGATTGGAGTTCCGGCACATATTAAAGGATATCAATACTTACGGGACGCAATTATGATGTCGGTGGATGACAGTGAAATGCTGGATTCCATCACGAAAATTTTGTATCCCTCCATTGCTAAGCAGCATGGAACCACTCCGAGCCGGGTAGAGAGGGCAATCCGACACGCTATCGAAGTAGCGTGGAGCAGGGGAAAGGTGGACACCATTGATGAATTGTTTGGCTACACTGTAAATAATGGCAAAGGAAAACCTACAAACTCAGAATTTGTTGCGTTGATTGCTGATAAAATACGTCTGGAGCAGAAAATGAAATTGCAGTAAAGACATCTGGAACTTAAAAGCAGAAATTTCTCATATTGTTGAAATTTCTGCTTTTCTATACTTGGAAATTAGTGTATAATGGAGAAGTAACATCTTTTAGCGAAAGATGTTGAAGAAGGAAAAGAACAAACTGAAAGGGGCGAATGAATTGAAGAAGATATTATTTGTTGCTTCCGAATGTGTGCCATTTATTAAAACAGGGGGATTGGCAGACGTTGTGGGATCCTTGCCTAAGTACTTTAATAAGGACGAGTTTGATGTTCGGGTGATGATACCGAAATACACAGCGATACCTCAGCAGTACAAGGACCAGATGGAATATGTTACGCATTTTTATCTGGAGCTGGCATGGCGGAAGCAGTACGTAGGCGTATTTCAGATGAATTACGCAGGGGTTATCTTTTATTTTCTGGATAACGAATTTTATTTCAACGGTGAAAAACCCTATGGTGAGATTTATCAGGACATCGAAAAGTTTGCTTTTTTTGATAAGGCAGTGCTGTCAACTTTGCCGGTCATCAATTTCAGACCGGATATTATTCACTGCCACGATTGGCAGACCGGATTGCTGCCGGTATATTTGCACGATTCCTTCCAACAGGGAGAATTTTATCGTGGAATCAAGACGATTATGACGATTCATAACCTGAAGTTTCAGGGTGTGTGGGACAAAAAAACAGTGATGGACACAGCCGGACTGGATGCCTATTACTTTACGGCAGATAAGCTGGGTATGTATGAAGATGCAAATTACCTGAAAGGCGGTTTGGTGTATGCCGACCAGATAACGACAGTGAGTGACAGCTATGCACAGGAAATCAAGATGCCGTTTTATGGAGAAAGACTGGACGGTTTGATTAATGCGAAGTCTGCCTGCCTTACGGGAATTGTAAATGGACTGGATTATGAGGAGTACAATCCTGCTACTGACACCATGATTGATACGAATTATGACGCAAGAACTTTCCGCAGGGAGAAGATTAAAAATAAGAGAGCTTTGCAGAAGGAACTGGGACTGGCTCAGGACGATAAGAAATTTATGATTGGTATTGTTTCACGTCTGACTGACCAGAAAGGATTTGACTTAATTGACTACGTCATTGAACAGATTTGCGAACCGGATACCCAGTTAGTTGTGTTGGGAACCGGGGAAGAGAAATACGAGCATTTGTTCCGTCATTATGCGTGGAAATATCCGGACCGGGTTTCTGCCAACATTTACTATTCTAATGAACGTTCTCACAGGATTTATGCGTCTTGCGATGCCTTTTTGATGCCGTCTCTGTTTGAGCCATGCGGGTTGAGCCAGTTGATGAGCCTGCGTTACGGTACGGTTCCGATTGTGCGGGAGACCGGAGGACTGCGGGATACGGTAGAGCCTTACAATGAATATGAGAGCAAAGGGACCGGTTTCTCTTTTGCTAATTACAATGCCCATGAGATGCTGGACACCATCCGTTATGCGAAAAATGTTTACTTCAATAATAAGAGAGAGTGGAACAAAATTATCGACCGCGGCATGGCAAAAGATTTTTCATGGAATAATTCTGCGAAAAAATACGAAGACTTATACCGCAGAATGTAACTTTTTATAAGAAATTCATGTAAAGTACTTGAATTTTATAAAGGAATTGGGTAGAATAGACACTAAGAAGTTTGTGTAAAATTTAACAAACTAAAATTTTTAACTATTTTTTAGGAGGAAATATCATGTCAGTAAAAGTAGCGATTAATGGTTTTGGACGTATTGGACGTCTTGCATTCAGACAGATGTTTGGTGCAGAAGGTTATGAAGTAGTAGCAATCAATGATTTGACAAGCCCTAAAATGCTTGCACACTTGTTGAAGTATGATTCTTCACAGGGTAAATATGCATTGGCTGATACCGTATCGGCAACAGAGGATTCCATCATTGTAGACGGTAAAGAAATCAAAATTTACGCAGAGGCAGATGCCAGCAAATGCCCATGGGGTGATTTGAAGGTAGACGTTGTTCTTGAGTGTACAGGTTTCTATACATCGAAAGAGAAGGCTTCTGCTCACATCAAAGCAGGTGCTCGTAAAGTAGTTATCTCTGCTCCGGCAGGAAATGATCTTCCTACCATTGTTTACAATGTAAACCATGATACATTGAAACCAGAAGATACCGTTATTTCTGCTGCATCTTGTACAACAAACTGCCTTGCTCCGATGGCAAAGGCTTTGAACGACCTTGCTCCGATTAAATCCGGTATCATGAGCACCATTCACTCTTATACAGGTGACCAGATGACATTGGATGGTCCTCAGAGAAAAGGTGACCTCAGAAGATCTCGTGCAGCAGCAGTAAACATTGTTCCAAACAGCACCGGAGCAGCTAAGGCTATCGGTCTTGTTATTCCTGAGTTAAACGGCAAGCTGATTGGTTCTGCACAGCGTGTACCTTGCCCGACCGGTTCTACTACAATTCTTGTAGCAGTTGTTGAAGGCAAAGTAACAGTTGACCAGATTAATGCCGCTATGAAAGCAGCACAGAC
Organism: uncultured Eubacterium sp.; assembly: GCA_964518785.1. Classification (GTDB taxonomy): domain Bacteria; phylum Bacillota; class Clostridia; order Lachnospirales; family Lachnospiraceae; genus Eubacterium_F. The sequence continues at coordinate 37,312 of CAZFHT010000001.1, read as the reverse complement.
AGAGTCTTACGCATACAACGAAGACGAAATCGTATCTTCCGATATCGTTGGTGCAACAGCTGGTTCCATCTTTGATGCAACACAGACTATGGTATCTCCTATGGATGATGGAAATACACAGGTACAGGTTGTATCTTGGTATGATAACGAAAATTCATACACAAGCCAGATGGTTCGTACAATCAAATACTTCAGTGAGTTGGCATAATAATAAGATTGATTTTATTCGAAACATGATCCTAAAAAGGGGTCCGGTCTATTGGACCGGGTCCCTTTTTTTAAAGTTGTTATATTAGCTATATGAAAAAAATTCAAAAAATATTAAAAATGGAGGTTTGTTATGTTAAACAAAAAATCAGTAGATGATATTAATGTGAAGGGACAAAAAGTATTGGTTCGTTGTGATTTCAACGTACCTTTACAGGATGGGAAGATTACGGACGAGAATCGTCTTGTGGCAGCTCTTCCTACAATCAAAAAGTTAATTAACGATGGCGGCAAAGTCATTCTCTGCTCTCACCTTGGCAAGCCGAAAGGAGAGCCGAAACCGGAACTCTCTCTTGCTCCGGTAGCAGTACGTCTTTCCGAACTTTTGGGACAGGATGTAAAATTTGCGGCTGACGCCAATGTTGTCGGTGAAAATGCAAAAGCTGCTGTGGCAGCAATGAAAGACGGAGATGTTGTTCTCCTTGAGAATACCCGTTATCGTGCAGAGGAGACAAAGAATGAGGACGCTTTCTCAAAAGACTTGGCTTCACTTGCAGATGTATTTGTGAATGACGCATTTGGTACGGCTCACAGAGCTCACTGCTCAAATGTAGGTGTTACGAAATATGTTGATACTGCTGTTGTCGGTTATTTAATGCAGAAGGAAATTGACTTCCTTGGAAATGCCGTAAACAATCCGGAGAGACCATTTGTGGCAATTCTTGGCGGTGCGAAGGTTTCTTCTAAGATTTCCGTTATCGAAAATCTTTTGGACAAAGTAGATACGCTGATTATCGGCGGCGGTATGGCATATACCTTTATGGCTGCTCATGGTGAGGAAGTTGGACAATCTCTGTTAGAAGAAGATTACAAGCAGTATGCTCTTGATATGGAGAAAAAAGCAGAGGAGAAGGGCGTAAAACTTTTGATTCCTACGGATACTGTTGTCGGGGATGATTTCTCTAATGATTGCAATAGAAAAATTGTAGGCAGGGGAGAAATTCCGGCAGACATGGAAGGATTGGATATCGGACCGGAGTCAGCACAGATTTTTGCAGATGCGATTAAAGGTGCTAAGACGGTTGTTTGGAATGGACCGATGGGCTGTTTTGAAATGCCTAATTTTGCAAAAGGAACGATTGCAGTAGCAGAGGCTATGGCAGAATTGAAGGATGCTACAACGATTATCGGTGGCGGTGACAGTGCAGCCGCTTGTAACCAGTTGGGATTTGGTGACAAGATGACTCACATTTCTACCGGTGGCGGTGCATCTCTGGAATTCCTTGAAGGAAAAGAATTGCCGGGTGTAGCTGCGGCAAACGACAAATAAGGTGATATAGAGAGGATGATGGTGATGGCAAGAAGAAGGATTATTGCGGGGAACTGGAAAATGAACAAGACACCGAGTGAGGCAGTTGCCTTAGTGGAAGAATTAAAAGACTTGGTGAAAAATGATGAGGTGGATGTTGTCTACTGCGTACCGGCAGTGGACATCGTTCCGGTTGTAGAGGCTGTAAAAGGGACAAGTGTTTCCGTTGGAGCTGAAAATATGTATTTTGAGGAAAGCGGTGCTTATACTGGGGAAATCTCTGCCGCTATGCTTGTTGATGCCGGTGTCAAGTATGTAATTCTTGGTCATTCAGAGCGTCGGGATTATTTTAAAGAAGACGATGAATTGTTGAATAAGAAAGTAAAGAAAGCATTCGAGTCCGGTCTTACACCGATTCTCTGCTGTGGAGAATCTCTTGAGCAGAGAGAGACGGGAGTGACAATGGACTGGATTCGTTTGCAGATTAAGTCTGATTTGGCTGGTGTCACTGCTGAGCAGGTAAAAAGCATGGTCATTGCATACGAGCCGATTTGGGCAATCGGAACCGGAAAAACGGCGACAGCCGAGCAGGCACAGGAGGTATGTAAAGGAATCCGTGAATGTATCGCTGAGATTTATGATGGAGCGACAGCCGAGGCTGTTCGTATTCAGTACGGCGGTTCTATGAATGCTGGCAATGCCGCAGAACTGTTGGCAAAACCGGATATCGATGGAGGATTGATTGGCGGTGCCTCACTGAAACCGGACTTTGGAAAGATTGTAAACGCTTGAGAATAATGGGATGTTAGGCAGGAGGACGCCCATGAAGACACAGATAAAGGGCGGGCTGGTACTGTGGTTGATTTTTGCGCTGGTATTTTCAAACATATCTGTCGTTCAGGCAGAAGAAGATACCGTCAGTAGTTCAACAGACAGTCCGGCCGGTCCAATTATCGATTCAGATGGTATCACGACATGGGATTGTATTTATTTTGGAAGTTACTGGAATCGTGATACGAATGGGGACGGGAAAGCAGATACAAAGGATGATAAAGAACCCATTAAGTGGCGTGTTCTGTCGGTAAATGGAACCGATGCGTTTCTGATGGCAGACAGAGGATTGGATATGACTGGAAGTCTTAGTCATAGCCAGCATTTGTGGAGGGACTGTGAATGTCGGAAGTGGCTGAATGAAGACTTTTATAATGCTGCATTTACAGAGGATGAAAAGGCGGCGATTCAGACGACGAAGGTGTCTGGTGGGGACAGTACTGAGTCGGAGGAAAATACGGATACGGAGGACAAAGTCTATCTGTTGTCCGTTGACGAGGTGACGAATTCTTCTTATGGCTTTTCTGAAAGCAAAGAAAAATCGGAAACGAGAATTGCTTATAATACAGCATATACGAAAGAACAGACAGGGAAGTTAGAAGGCAATTGGCTCCTTCGTCATACCGGTGAAAACTCGTTCATGGGTGTGGTGAAGTCAGGTGGTCTCGTATACGAGGCGTCAAGTGTAACTTTAACGTCTTCTTTTGTTCTTCGTCCCGTTCTGCATATGGATTTGTCTTCCGATGTGTGGAGTAATGCCGGCACTGTGAAGGCTGGGGAGAAGGCAATCGGTGATGTTAGGATTCGTTCGCCAAGAGTTGACTCGGAAAAGGGAACCGTTACTTATGACTGTGTTTATTTCGGGAATTACTGGCAGGACGACACGAACGAAGACGGCGTTGCAGACGAGAACGATGAAAAAGAGCCGATTAAGTGGCGTGTTTTATCTGTGGAGGGAGAGGACGTGTTCCTTTTAGCAGATAAGGGTTTGGACAGTGTTCCGTTTAATGCTACAGGTACGGCGGGTGCCGATACGGAAGCTGTATGGGAAACCTCCACGCTGAGAGAGTGGCTGAATTCTGATTTTTGCGATGAGGCATTTACAGAGGAAGAAGACAGTTCTATCCGCACAACGCAAGTGGAGACAAAATCTTACGGAACAGAGGGCGAGGAAACAGAGACAGAAACCGAGGATAAGGTTTACTTGCTTTCAGACAGTGAAATGATGAATTTGTCCTATGGTTTTCCGTCTTTTGTGGGAAAGTCCGAGGCAAGAGCTGTGGAATACACTTCTTATGCGGAACAAAAAGCAGGAGGAACTTGGTCTGTTGGAGCCTGCTGGCTGCGTTCTCCGGTGTTGTACGGAAAAGGAACATCGGGAATTAATACGGGAGCCATGGAGGCTTATAAAAATGGCAGAGTTGACCAAAATGTAGGGCTTGATCCACGTTGGGACAGCGAGGTGGTAAGACCGGTTCTTCACATCAATCTTTCTGATTTACAGTGGACAAGGGCAGAGTCGGTACAGTGTTCTCTTGTAGGACAAGGAGAAGAATTTCAGACGACTTCGGCACTCCAGCTCGCAGCCGATGAAGAAATACATAATCCGCAGACGGATGAGGATGGAAATACCGTATGGGACTGCATTTACTTTGGAAATTATTATCAGAATAATTTTCTCTCCAAAGAACCTATTCGCTGGAGAGTTTTGCAGGTAAACGGAAATGACGCCTTTTTGATGGCGGATAAAAGTCTGGATTCACGCCAATACCATGGGGATGCATTAAACATGAATACAACGTGGGAAAGTTCTACGCTGCGAACATGGTTAAATGAAGATTTTTATCAGACAGCCTTTTCTGAGGACGAACAGAGTGCCATTATTACGACAGATGTTGTGACGGCGGTAAATCCAGAGTACGAAACTGACGGTGGAAATGCCACGAAGGATAAGATTTATTTACTTTCTTACGAAGAGGTGATAAATCCTCTTTATGGTTTTTCGGAAAGCGGAGAGAAGTCGGACACGAGATGCTCTGCGAATACGGTATTTGCCGGGCAGCAGAAATCTTCTGTGAATAATCCTTCGTACTGGCTGCTGCGTACACCGGGAAAGACTCTCAGTACAGTGTCTTATGTTGGTGAAGATGGTGCGGTCGATACAAAAAAATGGCTTCCAGTGAGTGATTCTAGTTTCAGCATGGTGCGTCCGGTACTGCATCTGGATTTGTCGTCTTCCGTTTGGAAAAAAGCGACAAGGGTGAACTCTCTTGGTGTCTACGAGGAACCGGAGCCGACAGCTACTACCGAGCCAACCGAGCCGGATACAGAGCCCGAGCCTGCGAATGAGCCGACGACAGAGCCGGATATTACAGACACAACGGCACCGACGACAGAACCGGGCATTACGACTACAACGGCACCGACGACAGAACCGGACATTACGACTACAACGGCACCAACTACCGAACCGACAGCCACTGTTTCCCCGATTACCGGGTTGAAGGGCGTCTGCACAACTGGAAATAAGGTAAAACTGACATGGAATCGTCATGCGGATGGAAAGCAGTACGAGATTTTTCGCTCTGTAAAAAAAGACGGAAAATATAAGAAAATTGCTAAAATATCCGGAACGAAGATTGCTTATACAGACAAGACGGTGAAGAAAGGAAAGGATTATTATTACAAAGTTATCCCGGTGGATAAAACCGGACTTGTCGGAGAACTTGCCGGTGGAAATGTGGTGAAAGTCTCCACCTATGCACTGGACACCCCGGTTATTCAGGTGAAAAAGAGCAGAACGGCGGAAGGTCAGAATTATATTCTGATTGAACTGAAGAAGTATGAGGGAACTTATGCGGATATTTACGTTAAATACAAAGGAAAATACCACAAACTCAAGATAAAGAAGAAAACAATTTCGTCCTACCGGGGACAGTACCGCTTACGGTTTCAATCCGGCGGGCATACGATGAAATTTAAGGTGAGAACATATCGGATAAAAAAGGGAAAGAGACAATACAGTAATGTTTCCAAGGTGAAACAGATTAAGGCATAAAAGGATTGAAAAACATGGACAAGACATATTTCAGATTTGACAGCTATATAACCAGTAAGATGTTGGGTTTGGAGTGGGAGGATAAGGCCGAGAATGATTTTTCTGATGAACTCAGGAAAGAGGCGTATCAAAAATGTTTGAAACTCATGGGCGGAGAACCTGTCGCCGCCTATGGGACAATCAAAAAATGGTTTGGGCTTCAAGGGTGGGCACGTCCCAACCGGGAAAAACTGATTCAACTGGCGTTTGCCTTGCATTTTTCGGATTCAGAGACGAGGGAAATGTTTGTGAAGGGTGCGCTGGAGCCGGATTTTCAGATAAATGACTATCGGGAAATCGTTTTTTTATATGGGCTGAAACATGGTCTGAGATATCAGGACTGTCTTGACATGATTAAGAAATTCGAAGAAGAGCTGCCAAAAACACTGGAACTGGAGCAGCATAATTATACAACGGAAATGTGGAAAGGATACGGTGACAGCAGTTGTCTGGAGCCGCCGGAGTTTTTGGCGTGGATGTTAGAACGGGCGGAAGATTTTAAAGGTTACAGTATGACCGTATTGAATTATTTTCAAGATCTAAAGCAGGAGATTTTGCGGGAGAGCAAGCGGGATAATGAGGCAAGGCTGGAAGAATTCCTTGGAGAAACCGGTTATTTTCGCTGGGAAAAGAGCAGACCTTCCAACAGACAAAAAAGAGCTAAGCTGATTTTTAAATTTCTCGAGGAGATGTCTCAAGGAAAGGAATCGGGGATATCAGAGGAACAGGCAGAGGTAATTCGTGAACTGGTGAAAATGTCGGAGACACCGGACGATACAAATACAAAACTGCTGGCGGAACTTTATTCGGATGTTCAACAGCGGTTTCGAAAACCGGGAACTCGTCGTCATCAAGGGGATATTTTTCTGATGGATGACAAATATTTATCAGATTTGCTAAATGTGGCAGTGCAGAAGAAACGTCTTCTTGAAATGCGTATTCATGGGCTGAATTGTGAAGAAAACCAAGAGCAGCAGGAGAGTGCGATTCGGGAACAGAGGAAACGGTGCCGCACAATAAAGCGGGAGGATTTGCTGCCGCTGATTCTCTGTGTGGCTCAAAAACGCTCCATTACGAAACTGGACGAGGAACAATACAACGCAGAGAGGGAAAAGGAACAGTTTGTCAATCTGGCAAATCGGATTCTCACCTCCTGCCAGATGGTGCCATTGGACGAGACACGATATGAACTGGACGCACTGCTGTGTAGCTGCTATGATGAGGAGGAAATGTTTTTCCTGCCGGATGTATTGGAAAAGTATCTGATGGATGGGAGGAAATCGTGAATCAGGAATATAAGGGATACTGGCTGCCGAAAGGGGAAGTTCTGGCAAAGAGATATCGAATTGAAGATGTGGTGGACGAAGGCGGTATGGGTATCGTCTATTTGGGATTCGACACTATTCTCCAGACGAAAGTTTCCGTCAAGGAATATTTTCCTCGGAAATTTGCCATGAGAAGTTATGGTGAGACAGAGATAAAAGTATACAAAGGTCAGTGGGAGGAGCTGTATCGCAGCGGCTTGAAGAAATTTATAGAAGAGGCACGTATCCAGACGCAATTTGAATCCATGGACAGCATTGTCATGGTGAAGGATTTCTTTTACGCCAATGAAACTGCTTACATGGTGATGGAATATGTGGAGGGAGAGAGTGTAAAACAATATGTGGAAAGACAGGGAGGCATGAATCCGCAGGAGGTTTTGGAGCTTATGCGTCCGATTCTGGACTCTCTCAGCGAGTTGCATAAAAATGGACTGATTCATCGGGACATATCGCCGGACAACATTATCCTGACGGAGAATGGCAAGGGAATGTTGATTGATTTTGGTGCGGCACGTTTTTCGGATTCTCAGGAAAATAAGACAATGACGGTGTTCTTTAAGAGAGGTTACTCGGCAGAGGAGCAGTATGTCGAGAAATCAGAAAAGGGAGCATACACGGATGTCTATGGCGTTAGTGCCACGATGTATTTTATGCTGACGGGAATTCGCCCGGAGGAGTCCATACGACGGCTCATTCGGGACACTGTAGTTCCTCTTGGCAAGTTTCGGGAAATCAAATTAGACGCCGGAAAGAAACGGTGCATTATGAAGGGCATGGCAGTTGAGGGGCGGAAACGCTACTCATCTGTGGAAAAAATGTGTCAGGATTTGTATGGAGAGGAACGTCATGTAAATTATCATGTAGTAATTCCCCTCCTTCTTGTCGTTGGTTTTCTGGTGGGAACAGCCGGTTATTGCGGCTGGCACCATCAGGGCAAAGGAGTTGGCTCTGCCGTTGACATGGCTGGTGTCAATTCGGCAGCACAAGAAGATTTCAGTGGGATGACGGTGACGGAATCGTCGGTAGATAAATCGTCAGTGACGGAATCAGCGGTGAATGAATCAACAGCATCGGAATCAGCAGTGACGGAGTCCGTGTGCAAAATGATAAATGTCGTGGGAGTGAAAAAAGCCACAGCGAAAGAGAAATTGAAAAAACTGAATATCGGGAAAATGTCTATCCGTATTAAGTGGGCATATAGCTCCAAGTATAAAAAAGGGCTGGTGACGCACCAGAGTATTTCGGCGGGTAAAAAAATTCGGCTTGATGAAAAATGTACGGTCGTTCTGACGATCAGTAAAGGAAAAAAGCCGACACCAACCCCCACACCAATAGCAACGGCAACGCCAAAACCGTCTAGGGAGACGGAGAAAACTGAGGAAAATGAGGAGGAAGAGTTTGCCGGGGAGCTGCCGTGGTGAGTGTTATTTTACCGAGGGAAATTTAGTTTTCGTGACAAGGAAAAACAAAACGCAGAACGACATAGGGCAGGCAGGGAACCTGCTTTTTTTATTTGTTACGAAAAGTGAAAAAATAAGAAAAGGGAAAAGAGTGAGATGGTGTAATTTGCTGAAAATGGAAAAATACAAAAAATAAAATAATTTTAAAAGAAATTATTATTGCAAAATATGAGAAAAATAGCGAAAAATGGAATATTTTTAGAAAATATTTTATGAAAAAACCTAAAAATCAGACACGAAAATAGTCTGATTTTTAGGTTTTTTTGGCGAATTTTGCAAAATTAGGAAAATGGATAAGAGGGGGTATGGAGTATAATGGGGAGGAAATATAAAAATATAATAAAGAAAGTGAGAAATAGTTTTTGACAATGAGGAGGAGTTTTGTATGAGGACAAAAAAGCAGACAGAACAAATGGGCAAAGTTTTATTTGAGGTATAGTATGCAGGAGCAAATACATAAATACACAGAGGCGATGAAACTACTCGGGATAGTTGGAATTTATATTCTGGTGATGACGATTACCGGAATCGGATGTCCTTTTTTATACATAACCGGGATTCCGTGTCTGGGATGTGGGATGACACGGGCGTGTGTCAGCATGGTGACATTCAAGTGGAAAACGGCACTATACTATCATCCGTTGTGTGTGGGCATTCCGTTTTTGGCTGTGTTTATTGTCTTTCATAAAAATATGGAAACGAGAAAGAAAAACGTATTGTTTGGAAGTGTTATTGCAGTTTTTGCAATAGTGTATCTGGTTCGATTATTAGCTCCGTCAGATGAAATCGTAAAGATGGATATTGAGAACGGACTGATATATAAAATAATTATATGGATATGTGAAAGGAGACAGTGAGATGGTACAAGTGGACAATAATAGGGGGTTGATGAAATATGTGTTATTGACACTGGTTACGTGTGGATTTTACAGTTGGTATTTCATCTACAAATTAGCAGCAGATGTAAATGTAATCTGTGAGGGAGATGGAGAGCATACAGATGGGTTGTTAAAATTAATATTGCTGAGTCTGTGTACTTGCGGAATCTATAGTTGGGTTTGGTATTACAAACTGGGAAATCGTTTGTGGAAAAATGCACAGCGGTATGGATTGATTTTTGCAGAAAATGGAACTTCCGTTTTGCTGTGGCAGTTGTTCGGGTCGGCATTGTGTGGAATCGGACCTTTTGTTGCAATGAATATTATCATTAAGAACACAAATGCACTGGCGACACAATATTTGTCAAGACAGTCCGGTGGTCAGCAGGGATACAACTCACAGTACAATAACCAGCCTCCATATGGGGCGGCAGGTCAGCCAATGGCACCGCAACCGATACAGCCGACACCACAGCCAGTACAGCCGGCACCGCAACCGGCACCACAGCCGCAGGCTCCAGTCGTGTCTGGAACACAGTCATTAGGTAAAATATGCGGAGTTGCCGGAGGTTTATCCGGTGCAGAGGTCGAAGTGAAAGATGGCGACACAATCATAATCGGAAGAGACCCTCAAATGAGTCATCTGATTATCGAGGATAACAGGGTAAGCAGAAAACACTGTGGAGTACAGTACGACTCTGGTTTGGGAAAATATATTGTAGAGTGTTATTCCCAGAATGGCGTCCAGCTTTCCAACAACCAGATAGTGGGACCGTCACAGAGGGTTATGGTGGAACCGGGTACCAGTCTGCTTTTCAGTGATGGACGGGAAGTACTGAGCCTGATGTAACTGATATCATTTTAGATAACAGTTTCATTTTATGTGAAGTTGTTATAAATAAAGAATTAAAAGCAAGGAGGAAAGGTGTTACGAAGTACCGGGTGTACTATCGTTATCCGGGCAGCAAGACATTGTATTCTTTAGCAGATACAGCAAAACGCAAGAAGACGGTATCATTATATAAGTCAAAATATGGTTCGGGTTCAAAGGTTCGGTTCTTCTACGTGAAACTGATTCTTACTTATCATGGTGTAAACTATGAGGGAAGTACATCCAAGTCAAAGAAATACCGATTCCATTAAGACTGATGGGTGAGAAAAGACCAGGAGGAAACATCATGCAAAGCAGTTATGCGTACATAACGAATGTGGGTGAGAGAAAAATAAATGAAGATTCCGTTGCATACGGTAAAAATCAATCCAGGGAGTTGTTTCTTGTAGCTGACGGACTTGGGGGGCATGGAAGTGGAGATTATGCCTCCCGGTTTGTCGTTGATTACATCAAGGCAGCACTGGAGTTTGATGGGAGTATCCCTACATCCGAGTATATTATGGGTGCGCAGCAGGCACTCCTTCAGGAGCAGGCACAGAAGAAAGCGGAGAATTCCATGAAAACTACGCTGACCTGTCTCGAGATTGAGGATGGGACAGCAAAAATGTGGCACGTAGGGGATTCACGAATTTATTGGTTTCACAAAAATAAATACAAAGCGAGGACAAAGGACCACAGCGTTCCTCAAATGCTCTATATGAGTGGACAGATTCGAGAGAAGGACATCCGTCATCATGAGGACCGAAGTAAACTTTTGAAAGTGATGGGAATTGTCTGGAATCAGCCGCAGTACGAGTGTTCAGAAGAAATTGAGTTAGGAAAAAACGAAAGTTTTCTGCTGTGCAGTGACGGATTTTGGGAGCTGATTACAGAAAAAGAAATGCAAAAGACATTGAAACAGTCACGGGAGCCAAAAGAATGGCTGGAAAAGATGGAAGAAATTGTAGTCCGGAATGGAAAAGGAACCAATATGGATAACTATACTGCCCTTGCAGTATTTATCCGTTGAGTAGATGGAGGAAGAAATGGTAAAAAAGTGTAAAAGCGGACATTGGTATGACCCAAACCTATTTAATGAATGTCCTCATTGCAAGAAGGACAGTGAAAAACTAAAACTGTCTTTGGAAGAGGATGAGGATGACCGGACGGTATCCATGATGGACTTGACGCTGGACAGTCAGTTGAGCCAGATGGCAGGTGGAACTTCTGTCTCGGGAGATTCCAAGACGTCAGATGTGTCGCCGAATCTGGATTTGAATACGTTCGATTTTGGAATTATCTCCTCTGATACGCTGAGTGAGGATGATGATAAGACGATTTCATTTTGGGATTTCGGCGTGTCGAGAATTCCGGCAGTTACCGGGTGGCTGGTCGGATTAAATGGGGAGGAGACAGGAAAAGATTTTCGCCTTCATACCGGGAAGAACTTTATCGGGAGGAGCATTAACATGGATGTAGTCCTCACAGAAGATAAAAAGGTGTCCCGGGATAAGCATTGTTCCATTACCTATGACCCGAAAGGAAATAAATTTTACGTAAATCCCGAGCAGGGAAATGTGGTTTATCTCAACAAAAAACTGGTGGAGAATGTAGTGGAAATACAAGAAGGTGACATTTTAAGTCTGGGAGATACGGACCTCGCATTTATACCATACTGCAAGGAGGAAAGAAAATGGGAAAAATCATAAAATATTGTTGCATCATTTGCAGTCTTTGTCTGCTTACTCTGTTGACGGACATTGAGGGAGAGGCAGCCAGAAAAAAATTCGTTTTGGAACAGACATCTGCAACGGCGCCTGATGTCACTGCCTACATTGGTGGTACTTATAGTGGAAAATGGGACGACTTGTCTTTTGACGCCACGATTTCTAATGATGGGAATGAGATTCCTCTTTCTCAGACGGAAATCAGTAGTTTTGCCAAAAGCGGAGAGGGGATACACTATATCGTTCTTGTGGACAATTCCGGTTCGGTGGATAAAAAACAGTTGGAACAGGCAAAAAAAGAGCTGAACACACTGAAAAAAGAACTGGGAGAGAATGACCGCCTGACCATTTACACGGTAGGGACGAAATCAAAAAGCGGTTCCAAGAAAAAAGTATCATCCGTCTCTGCGATAAAGAACGGAGCAAAGTATACTGTGCTTTACCGTTCCCTAAATGAAATTATAGCCGAGCAGGCGTCCGTTTCCATGCGTACCGTTGTTTTGCTTGTTACGGATGGGGAGGACGATTCCGAGGGAAAAGACAACAACATTTCCAATACGGTGGAGAATACGAAAAATGCGTCAATACCGATTTACGGCGTGTTACTGAAAAATACATTGTCCAAGAAGAACAAGGAAAAAATGAAAGCGACAGAGAATCAGATTCTTGCGAATTCCAGAGGGGATTATGAGAAATGTAGCAGTGTGAAAGACGTAAAAAACGCTTTTCGCTCAATCAAGAAAATGATTCAAAAAGAAACATATGTTGTGAAATTCAAGGCGGCAACAAACAAAAAATTAGATGGTATTTCCAAAATCAAAATATCTACCGTGGAAAATGCACTGGAAGGAAACATTGATTATTCCAGAAACACGGAAGATAACGAACCGCCCTATTTTGCCGGAGATATTACAAAGACCGGAGATAATGCCATCCGGTTCTCCATTGGTGATAATGAGGGTGCGGTAGCGGGTGCCGGGGAAAAGGAAAACTATATCGTAAAAAGTCTTGCAAAGGGGAAGGACACCCCGGACGAAGACGCCAAGGTGTGGACAGTAAAAGCAGTGAATTACAATGAAAACACCAATGAAGTGGAGCTTACCTTTGAGGAGGATTTGTACACCGGAGATTATTATCTTTCGACAAACAATATTACGGACGATTCCCAAGAGAAAAACGTAATGACAGAAACGAAAGTATTTTCTATTGAGGGGCAGAGTCCGGTAAAAGCAAAGATAAGAAATACGGTGAAAAATTACTGGTGGATTCTTGTAATCCTTGTGATTATCATTATCGGAATCATCGTTATTTTTGTGATAAAGCACCGCAAACCGGTTATTATTCACGAGGGAGGAAATCCGGAGGATGTGATAACACCGGATTCCAAGCTGATAAAACTGACGATAACAGACCGTGCCGGACAGGTAAAGGAAGTGGAGTGGAACGTAGAGGGAAGTATCTTTATCGGGCGTTCCGATATGTGCAACATTTTCTTTGATGATGACCGGCTTTCAAGACAGCATTTTGCCATAGAAGTTACAAAGGTGGCTTGTTATATTGAAGATTTGGAGACGACCAATGGCACTTTTGTAAACGGTGTCCGCTTAAATGCCAGACGGATGCTTTTAAACAATGATGTGATAACTGCCGGGAGAGAACGTTTCGTCTTTCAGACATTGACGGAATCTTCGGATACCGAGCAGAATAATGAAACTGCCGGGGAGGTTTAAGAGATGTTTGGAAAAAAGAAAAAAACAGAAATTCCGGCTCAGCCAGAGGTAAAAAAGAAAGTGCAGATGGTTCCGGAGCTTACCACTTTGATGTACAGCCATATGGGAAACCGGAAATACCAGCAGGACGCTGTTTATGTCACGCCGTCTAAGCGGCTTGCCGCCAACAAGGTTTCAAGGGTTATGGCGGTTGTCTGTGACGGAATGGGTGGAATGGCGGACGGCGGACTTGCCAGCAGAACGGCAATTCAAATGCTGTCGCAGGGATTTGAAAAGATTGAGAAAATTCCAAGTGTAAATATTCCGGAGTTTTTCCGAAACGGAATTGTAGCCATTGACCGCGTAGTGGCAGGACTGCCAAAGGAAAATGGAAGAGGTTCCGGGACTACGATGGTAGCCGTGATTGCAGAGGATGAAAAACTGTACTGGGCGTCAGTCGGTGACAGCCGTATCTACATCCTTCGGGGAAATGAGATGAAACAGGTCACCAGAGACCACAATTATCTCCTTCGTCTTCAGGAGATGGTGGCAAGCGGTCAGATGACGCTGGAGCAGGCACAGGCACAAAAGCAAAAAGAGGCGTTGATTAGTTTCCTAGGAATTGGCAATGTCAGTCTGATGGATATTAATGTCCAGCCTTTTCAGTTGCAAATCGGGGATACGGTGCTTTTGTGCAGTGACGGAATTCCCAAAACCCTCAGTGATGACAGAATTAAAGCAATCATGATGAGTGATACCAGTTCGATACAGGAAAAAGCAAGTACTCTTGTGCTGGCAGCGATTCGGGAGAATACCCATTCCCAAGACAACACATCCGTTGCCATTTTACAATACAATAATATCAATATAAAGGAGAGATAGAATTATGAATTTAAGCAGATGTAGTCAAGGACATTTTTACGACAAGGAAAAATATGCGACATGCCCGCATTGCAGCAGTGGAGCAGGTGGAGAAGATGGGATTACTATGGCATTTACCGAAGACCTTTCCAATGATGTGGCACCTACCATGCCGCTTTCGGAAGTAACCCAGCCGCTCAATAATGAAGCGGTGTCACCGTCACCGCAGCCGGCAGCAAGTATTCCAACACCTCCTCCGGTGGCAACACCGCAGCCAATCGTACAGCCGCAGCCGGCGGCAAGTATTCCGACTCCGTCACCGATACCACAGCCTCCGGCAGGCAGCATTCCAACGCCTCCTCCGG
>CAZFHT010000001.1:12250-22572 GCA_964518785.1 uncultured Eubacterium sp. | reverse complement strand
CAGACGCCGGAAACACCGGCAGCACCGCCGAAAAGAAAAGTTTCCGGCAGCCCTTGTGTCGGCTGGCTGGTCGCTATCGGGGGCAATCATGTAGGAGAGGATTTCCGGCTCAAGGTAGGAAAGAATTTCATTGGCAGGGATTCATCCATGGATATTGCACTGACAAATGACAAGAGTGTGTCCCGAAACAAACACGTCATTGTTACCTATGAACCAAAGCAGCATCTTTATCTGGTGCAGCCGGGAGAATCCAGCGAGCTGGCATATCTGAACAGTGAAGTAATATTGACGCCGGTTCGGATTAAGGCATATGACATGATTACAGTAGGGGAAGTCAATCTTCTTTTCATGCCGCTTTGCGGAGAACGGTTTGATTGGACAGAACTTCCGGATGAGGTTGATTGATTATGATAGATAAGGCGAGAAGATTGTGTTGGATTTCCGGAATCTTGCAGGCGGCGGGGATTGCTGTGCACCTGCTTATCCCCTTTGTCGTGCGTTCTTCGGAAAACTACACAGATGAAACTACAAGAGGGTGGAACATCCTTGTAGGTTTTTTCACAAAAACAGACGAATTGAAAAAGATGGAAGAACTGACAGGTATTTCCCTGACACTCCTTTTTCTCTGTGGTTTAATTGTAGTTTTGACAGGTCTGGCAGGATTTGTTCTGTCGTGGATAAAGTCGGTACCTCCGATTTTACCGTCAATCACAGCCACAGTTGGATTCGTGGCTGCCGCAGCGTCATGGCTGTATGGTTATTCCGCTTTAAAAGAGAATTCTGACGGGTATCAGCTCGGATTATCAGGCATTACAGCGGCAGGATGTATGTTAGCAGCCGGGATATTTGGCTATGTGGCAGTCGGCATGTATACATCCATGAATAAGAAGACGGCAGGAGCGACTACGCCGGGACTTGAAAAGCTCCCGGATGTATCGCAAAAAATAGAAGAAAAAAGGTACTATCAGGTGGTGGAGAAGGAACAGCCGGATTCACCGCCTGAGGTTCCTCCCTTTCAGCCGGGGAGCGAGCCAAGAGGTGTAATGGTAGGCATAACGGGTGTGTATGCCGGGATGGAGATTCCTTTTCAGCCCGGTGAAACGCTGAAAATTGGAAGAGATGCGGCAAGTAATTTGATTTACGATAAGAACGCACCTCGGGTCAGTAGACACCACTGCGAAATTACATGGAACCCGGAAAGCCAAAATTACAGTATTGTGGACACGTCATCCAATGGAACATTTAAAAATGGTTCGGAGGACTGTCTTCCGCAAAATATGAGAATAACACTGGAGATTGGCTGTACCATTGCCCTCGGAGATGAGGACAATGTGTTCCGGCTTGAGTAAGAAAAGACAGGAAAGAGGAAACAACATGGCAAGTGAATTGTGTTTAAACTGCTTTAGCGTCAAAGGAAAATATGACGTATGTCCTTATTGTGGATATGTGGAGAATACGCCGCCCAAACAAGCGCATTATCTAATGCCGGGGACGATACTGTACAATCAGTATATCGTGGGTACGGCGATTGGAGATGGTGGTTTTGGAATCACTTATAAGTGTTACGACACCATACTGGGTGTAATCGTGGCGATCAAAGAATTTTATCCAGTGGGGCTGGTAAACCGTGCCCCCGGAGACAGCAAAGTAGGTGTGCTGTCGGGAGAAAAGGCAGCAGAGTACGAAGTTCAGTTAAAGCGTTTTCTTATGGAGGCACGGAGTACGGCACAGTTTGAAAAGGCAAAGGACATTGTAAATGTATACAACTATTTTGAAGAAAATGATACCGCTTACATCGTTATGGAGTATATCGAAGGGGTATTGCTGAAGGAATATATGGCAGACCACGGACGCATGGACAAGGAGACGGCATTTGCCATTATCACGCCGATTATTGAGGCTGTTAAAAAAATTCATTCCAGTGGAATCCTGCACCGTGATTTGAGTCCGGATAACATATTTATTTCCGGAGATGAGACTATAAAAGTATTTGACTTTGGTGCTGCCAAATTCAATGACAAAGATGAGATGATTCCGGCAGCGGCGGTCATAAAAGAAGGCTATGCCCCGCCGGAGCAGTACAGAAGTAATGGAAAACAAGGATATTTTACCGATATTTATGCGGTGGGTGCAATCCTGTATGAAATGCTCACGGGAATCCGTCCGATGGAAGGCTCGGAACGTCTGGTGAAAGACGAATTGAAATCTCCCCGGGCATTGGGGGTTGACTTAGATGAAAATGTTGACCGTGCCGTAATGGAGGCACTTGCCGTGAAACCGGAACTTCGCTTCCAGAGCATCCAGTATTTTCAGGATGCATTGGAAGGTAAACGAATTTCTGAATATCCGGAGGAAAAATTAAAAAAGAGAAAACGCAAACGTAACTGGACGATTGCCTTGTCTGCTACGGTGGTTTTAACGGGCGCCGTTCTGGCGGGACTGTTTATGACGATTCTTCGTCCTGAGAATGAGATGATTGATACCGAGCTTACGGCAGACAACATTTTGGTCTGGGTTGATAGTGAGGATATGAAGGATAAAGTAGACCAGATTGTGAAAAACAATTATTACTCCGGCACGGACTCCGAAGAATGGGGTGACAACAAGCAGATTGAAGTGACCTGCGAGGTAAAGGAAAAAGCAGATTACGAAAGTGCTTTACAGACCGCAAAAGAATCGGGGAATATGCCAGATATGTACATGGTTGATGATGTGACAGACCCGTCGGCATTTCCGGCATTGGAGCTGACAGACACGGTTCTTGCTGCCTTGGACACGAAAGAATATCACTATCTCGACAGCTATGAAACGTATTTTACAGGACAAGATGTCATGCCCCTTGGATTTGATGTGCTGACCTATTATGTGAAGAACCAGTCAGACGGCACGGAAAGTGCAGACTGGGGACGTGCGGAAACTGACAGCACAATCAGTCTGGATGAGGTGTTGGAAGAAGCAGAAAAGGAAGACACCACAGAAACATTGAAAATCGGGGCAGTGGCAAAGGCGTTGTACCTGATGGACAGTTCATGGTTTCTGAAAGGTACGGTACAGTCAAACGGACAGTTAGTCAACAACATTGAGAGAATCAACCGCTTGAGACAGAGGGCACAGAAATACACGACAGAAATTAACACCATATCTTACCGTGGAGAAATTTCAAATGATGTAGGAAAAGTGGATGATAATTACCGGGTGATGTTCCTTACAAAGAACAATAAACTTTTGGTTACTTATCAGGACTGTTTTTCTGTCAACAGCGAGAGTTCCAAAAATAAACAGATTGCCTGTGAACGACTGCTTTATGTCATGCTGACGACACAGCCTCAGCAGACGATTTATCAGGCATACAATGGGGAACACGGCATCCCGCTGAATAAAGAGGCAGCAGAGGGAATCAGCAAGGAGGAAGAAGAGAGTCTGAGCAAAGGATTCTTTGCTTTCAATCCTAAGTTTGAAACGTTGAAAACTCTCATGGAAGACCGTGTGGAGTGTGAATTTGTCGGAGACGGCATAGGGACACTCAACCGATTTTCAGAGGCATTGGAGGAAGAGGTACTGTCCTCCGGAAAAGCAACCCATGACAGCATTTATACATTTTGTCAGGACTATTCCAATTCAGGGAAAGAAGGAAATTAAATGGGTACAGACCATATAGTTGTCGTGACCGGAGATAATGTCCGGGATTACGATTTAAAAACTTTTGGAAAATCCCGCATTGTTGTGGGAAGAAGTCAGGAGGAATGTGACATTGTGATTCCTTCTCCCAAGGTGTCTTCAACCCACCTGCGGCTAAAGTATGACGAACACGGCGCACTTCATGTGGCAGATGTGGGAAGTACGAATGGAACATGGAGTTATTTTGAAAACAGATATGTCAGCCTGCCGCCCAAAAAATATGTACGAAAAAACCAGTCAGATATGATTTTGAGAATCGACTCATCCTCTCATGACGCATCCGACTCGGTGCTGATACTGATAACCCGTTATTCGGGAAACGGCTACTGGATTCACAGAAGGCTGGAGCAGGGAGAAACGACACTTGGACGAGGTGAAGAAAATCACATCGTCATGGCGTCTCCCTCCTTTTCAAGGATTCATGCTGTATTCTGCCGACAGGGAGAACGGATTACGTTGACTGACTGCAACAGTATGAATGGTGTTTATGTCAATGGAACACGTGTTGCGGGCAGAATGGAACTCCATGAAAAAGATGTGATTTGGATTGCCGGAAACCTGTTTATTCTGGCGGGGAATGTGCTTATTTTCCAAAAAGCGGCGAAGGGCGTTTCCCTCCGGTTGGAAAATGTATCAAAAGTCGTTGGTCAGGGCAAGAAAGAAAAAGCAATCCTACAGCATGTATCGGCGAATATTGACGCCAATGAATTTGTGGCAATCATCGGCGGAAGCGGCGCCGGAAAAACGACGGTAATGACCGCTATGAGTGGATTTGATTCAGATGTAATGGGTCACGTTTACTGCAACGGAATTGATTTACATAAAAACTTTGTGTCATTAAAAAACCAGATTGGATTCGTGCCGCAGCAGGACATTATTTATGAAAATCTCACGCTGAAAAGTATGCTCAGCTATACGGCAAAACTAAAAATGCCGCCGGACACATCCAAAGAGGAACGGAGTCAGCGGATTCGTCAGGTTCTTCAGATGGTAGGACTGGCTGAGCATGAGGAAACTTATATCCGAAAACTCAGCGGCGGGCAGAAAAAACGGGCAAGTATCGCTGTGGAACTGCTAGCAGACCCGGGACTGTTCTTTCTGGACGAGCCGACCAGCGGACTTGACCCGGACACAGAACAGAGCTTAATGCACACGCTGGCAGAACTTTCGAAAAAAGAGGGAAAAACCATTATTATGGTAACTCACACAACACAAAGCATTGGGCTGTGTGATAAAGTGATTTTTATGGCTCCCGGCGGAAAAATCTGCTACTGCGGTCCGCCTTCCGAACTGACAGAATACTTTGGGAAAAAAGAACTGGTAGAGATTTATAGTGAGTTAAATAAAAACGGAAACGACTGGAATGGTTATTATCTCCAGAACTATATGTCGCAGGAGACGGACAGAAAAACGGAGAAGGAGGCACAGCCTTTTCAGAAAAAAGGGAAACAGGTTTCCCCTTTGAGGCAGTTGACCGTTTTGGTATCCCGGTATTTTCATCTCATTGTCAATGACAGACAGAGACTGCTCCTGCTCTTTTTACAGCCGGTTTTGATAGCTCTGCTTTTGGTGGTAGTTGCCAATGACCGAATTTTTATTACTTATGAGGACAGCCAGTCCATGATGTTCGCCCTTGCCTGCTCCGGTATCTGGATTGGTATGTTTAACACGATACAGGAAGTGTGTAAGGAACGGGCGATTTTGAAACGGGAGTACATGGGAAATTTGAATCTGATTTCTTATGTTTTATCGAAGTTTTGCGTACAGTCCGTTATTTGTCTTATACAGACAAGTGTACTGACTTCACTCTTTCTTTCCCTCGTGGAAAATGAGGTGGGAGATGGACTGTTTTTTGCAAACACGAACTGGGAAATCGGCATCAGTGTTTACCTTACAATATACGCATCCTCTGCCATGGGTCTGATTATTTCATCGGTTGTAAAAAATTCAGACCGGGCAATGGCGATATCGCCTTTTGTGTTGATTATACAGCTTTTGTTTTCCGGAGCTATTTTTTCACTGCCGGAGGGCATTGGCGAATGGCTTTCCAAACTGACAATCAGCAGATGGGCGATGGAGTGTCTGGGAAATATTACAAACCTGAATGAACTCCCGAGACGGATGGCGTATGAGGATGAAAATCTGGCGGCACTGATTCCGCCCCATCATGATGATTTATATGCCAGAAGTACAGAACATCTCTGGCACATCTGGGTGGTACTTTTGGTGATTTCCGTTTTGTGCGGAATAATCAGCGTACTGGTACTCAGAAACTTAAAACATGAACAAAGGAACTAAAGTCCTGTATTTTTAGTTCCACGGTAGAATGGAGGAAACGATATGAGAAATTGTTGGCTGAAAACAAAAAGTAGAAAAATGCTTGTGGTGATTCTGATATGTTCCATGATAATGGATTTTCTGCCAATGGGGAACAACAGAATACAGGAAAGCCGGGCAGCGACCGATGACTACGATTTGGAAGTTACTGTGTATCCGCAGGAAACGACAATATCGAACAATACACTTTCCAAACTGGAAAATCCGAGTGTAAGTGGTGATGAGACCACATGGAGCTGTATCTGGTTCGGAAACTATTGGCAGAGTGATACGGATAATGATGGATACACAGATTCTGAAGATGAAAAAGAGCCGATTAAATGGCGTGTGCTGTCAGTTGGCGATAGTGATATTTTTCTGATGGCAGATAAGAATTTGGACTGCCAGTTTTATGACGAGTCGGAAGAAGCGGCGACTTGGGAAGATTCTACTCTTCGTACATGGCTGAATGGTGATTTTTATGATGGCGCTTTCAGCAGCACTGAGAAAAATGCGATTGTGAAAACAACAATGAAAAACGCAGACAATCCATCTTATGGAACAGATGGTGGAAATGACACGGAGGATAATATTTCTCTGCTGTCCTATGCCGAGGCAACGAATACAGATTACGGATTTTTAAGTTCTAATTCAAGCTCGCAAACAAGGTTGGCAAAGACTACGGCATATGCAGAGGAAAATGGGGCAGAAACTTACAGTGATGACAGCTATAGCAGTTGGTGGCTCCGTTCACCGGGTAAAAACACCACTTATGCGTTGTACGTTGATTATGATGGTGAGATTAATCTTTCTGGTAGCAGTTATGATGATGCTTTGGGGGTTCGCCCGGTTTTGCATTTGAATGTAAATTACACGACAGGGTTGAGTTACGCAGGTACGGTATGCTCGGATGGAACGGTGGAGGAGCAGAAACCGTCAAGTTCTACGGCGACAGCGACGCCAACAGCAACGCCGAAAATGGATGCGACAGCACCCCCAACAAGCACCGTGTCCGCAGCACCGACAGTAATGCCTGTCTCAAGTTCAGTAAATAACCCATCGGTAGGGGAGGATTCTACTACATGGGATTGTATCTGGTTCGGAAACTACTGGCAGAATGACACAAATGAAGATGGAACCGCAGACCAGAATGATGAGAAAGAGCCGATTAAGTGGCGTGTGCTTTCCGTAGATGGGAACGATGCCTTTCTGATGGCAGATGAAGGTTTGGACTGCCAGCCGTATAATGAAACGTACACATCCGTAACTTGGTCGACTTGTACCCTCCGTACATGGCTGAACGATGATTTTTACAATGCTGCCTTTAGCAGCAGCGAAAAAAGTGCGATTCAGACAACTACTGTGGAAAATGAGGATAATCCAATTTACTATACAGAGGGCGGTGAAGATACGGAGGATAATGTATATTTGCTGTCAAGGGACGAAATGGTGAATGAGAGTTATGGGTTTGTGCTTGGCAGTGAAGGTAATTATTTGTATACAAGATTGGCAAAGAACACAGCGTATGCAAAGGGATGCGGAGCCTATACAAATGACTCGGATTATTATTGCGGTAATGGTAATTGGTGGCTGCGTTCTCCGGGTTTAAATAATGTTTGTGCAATGGTTGTTGACAGTACTGGCTTGATATTGGACAGAGGAAACGATGTAAGTCATGATTCAAATGCTGTTCGCCCTGTTCTGCACATAAATCTGTCTAACACATCAGTGTGGAGTTATGCAGGTACGGTATGCTCGGATGGAACGGTGGAGGAGCAGAAACCTTACTATAGTGTATATAAACAAGTGAGATTAAAAAATAATGATGGAACATATGAGTATGAAGACAACAGCTATCTTTCTTCTTATCAGCAGGGTGACTATGTGTCACCAGCTACATCCGGTTCAATAACCAGAAATGGGAAAACCTATACATTTAACCATTGGGAAGGTAGCTATAGTGGAACTTTTAGTGGTATGAATAATAGCGATTCGGCAACCGGAATGTATTTTTATATGCCGTCATGTAGTATGTATTTATACGCGGTTTACTGTGAAACGACCACGTGGAATTGTATCTGGTTTGGAAACTACTGGCAGAATGACACAAATGAAGATGGAATGGCAGACCAGAATGATAAAAAAGAGCCGATTAAGTGGCGTATTCTTTCTAGGGAGGGGAACGATGTCTTTCTGATGGCAGATGAGAATCTGGACTGCCAGCCGTACAATGAAACAGACACATCCGTAACTTGGGCGACATGTACTCTTCGCACATGGCTGAACAATGATTTTTATAATGCTGCCTTTAGCAGCATTGAAAAAAGTGCGATTCAGACAACGACAGTGGAAAATGAAGATGATAATACGATGGATAAAGTATATTTACTATCACAAAATGAAGTGATGAATGCAAGTTATGGATTTATGGCAGACGGCTACCTTTGGTCAGGAACAAGACAGGCAAAGAACACAGCGTATGCAAAAGGCTGTGGAGCCTATACAGATACAAGTGATGATTATTATGGTAATGGTCATTGGTGGCTGCGTTCTTCTGGTGAAAGTAGTAGTTGGGTATCATTTGTTCCCGAGACTGGTAGTCTAGCTGGTCAAGCTATTGTAACTCGTGATGCTGGTGCGGTTCGCCCGGTTTTGCACATAAATCTATCTGATACATCAGTGTGGAGTGATGCAGGTACGGTGTGCTCGGATGGAACGGTAGAGGAGAAAAAACCATCAGGCTCTACGTCAACCTCGACTACAACCCCGACCGCAACTCCGACGGCAACGCCGACGAAAAAACCGACGTCAACTGCGACAGCAACGCCAAACGCATACTCCGGTAATTCCGGCTCTGGTTCTAGTTCCAGTTCTAGCTCTGGTTCTAGTTCTAGTTCCGGTTCAAACTCCAGTTCCGGTTCTGTTTCATCTTCTTCCGGTAGCAGCAGCGGGACGGAGACAGAGAGCGAAAATACAGAGAACACCACAGTTTCAGGAGCAAAGAGTATAACGCTTTCCAGTGGTCAGTACAAGGTACTCAAGTCTACGGCAAAAGAAAAGACAGTGACACTGTACAAAGCGAAAAGTAAAAAGATTACTTCGGTAAAGATTCCAAAGACGATTAAGATACAGTCTGTGACCTATAAGGTGACGGAAATATCGGCAAACGCCTTTAAGGGGTGCAAGAAACTTAAAAAGGTATCGATTGGAAACGAAGTTCTCAAAATCGGGAATAATGCCTTTTCCGGCTGTACGGCACTTACAAATGCTACGATGGGAACGAAAGTAGTATCTATCGGCAGCGGTGCATTTAAAGGATGTAAGAAAGTGAAAAAGATTGTCATACGTTCTAAAGTGCTGAAAAAAATCGGGAAAAAAGCCTTTTCGGGAATCAGTCGAAAAGCGACAATCCGAGTGCCAAAGAGCAAAGTAGCACAGTACCGGAAATTGATGAAATAAGGAGGGAAATATGAAATTAAATGTTTGGAAAGATGGGAAAAAAATTGCAATCATTTTAGTTTTGTCGCTGATTTTTTCTTTATTCACTGGCTACAGCGGAAAAGCAGTGGCTCAGGAAAATGATGAGACTGCTTATGAAAAGATTGTATATGATACTATAGAGATAAATTCAAAAGATATTGAAACTGGGAAAGGGACTTGTCTTGTAACATTAAAGGGAATTGCTACACTGGCAACCCCGACAGCAACGCCAACGGAGGAACCGATAGCAACGCCGACAGCAACGCCAACGGAGGAACCGATAGCAACGCCGACAGAGGAACCGACAGAGGAACCAACGGACACCGTGGAACCAACAGCGACGCCAGAGCCAACGGATACCGTGGAACCAACAGACACGCCGGAGCCGACAGCGACGCCGGGTGATGACTTGACAGGGCAAACGTCAAAAGAAGATTCGGGGAATACAGATGAAAATACTGAAAATATGCAGAATACAATGGCATCGTTAATTAATGCAGTTGCATACAGTAACGGTGAGAGTGCGGATGCGAATACTACACCATTTAAGAAGACGGCAGTTGCCGAACTTACTCGGAGTAGTGATGGTAAGACTGTTCAATTTTCTTTGACATTGGAAGATGGGAAGGAGAGCTGGTCTGGAAATCTGGAAATTTATCTGGATAATACGAAACAGACTTTTGAAGGTGATGAATTAACTATTGATGGTAAAAAGGTTACCTTTTCGGTAACGCTGGAATCAACAGCGACGCCAACGGGTTCTCCGATGGGAACAGAAACAGCGACGCCAACGGGTTCTCCGACGGGAACAGAAACAGCGACGCCAACGGGTTCTCCGACGGGAACAG
>CAZFHT010000001.1:0-12150 GCA_964518785.1 uncultured Eubacterium sp. | reverse complement strand
GGTTCTCCGACGGGAACAGAAACAGCGACGCCAACGGGTTCTCCGACGGGAACAGAAACAGCGACGCCAACGGGTTCTCCGACGGGAACAGCAACAGCGACGCCAACGGGTTCTCCGACGGGAACGCCAACAGCGGCTCCAACGGGTTCTCCGACGGGAACGCCAACAGCGGCTCCAACGAGTTCTCCGACGGGAACAGCAACAGCGACGCCAACGGAGACACCGGCACCGACGGACACCGTGGCACCGACAGACACGCCGGAACCGACGGACACTGTGACACCAACAGTGGCACCGACCGAGGAACCAACGGTAACGCCGCCGGTACAGACAGGAACGCCGACTGCAACGGAAATACCGACTGCAACAGAAATACCGACTGCAACAGAAATACCGACTGCAACAGAAACTTCAAGTGTAACGGAAGAATCCTACAAGACTAACTATAAAATTTATGTGGGAAGTTCGGTGACTATCAAATATGGAAAAGAAATTCCGGACAGTTTGAAAGCCGCAAATGCCGCCACAAAGAAACTGGTGAAAATATCCAAGAACAAAATAACGGCATTAAAGGCTGGCACGGGAAAGATTACGGTGGTGTATAAAGGAAAGACTTACACGGTGACGGTAACTGTGCCGAAACCGTCGATTACGCTCAAGGCAGTTTACGATAAAAAACGAAGTAAGAAATATTCCAAGAAATTTGGAAAGAAATTAAAGGTGTATTCCGTAAAGGCTGTCTATAAAAATCTGGACAGTGAACAAGTGAAAAGCTGTCAGGTTGTTTATCAGTACAACGGAAAGAAATGGAAAGTCAAAGTGAAGAAAATCCTTTCTTATGACTACGTTATTAAGAAGATTAAATACCAGCCCACTGTGACCATGAAAAATGGCACGAAGATTCAGGGAAAGAAAAGTAAAGTAAAATTTTAACGACGCCGGCATACGCAGAATGGAGGGAAATAGCATGAAATTATGTATGGGCTGCATGAACCAGGTAGAAGACAATGTAACAACTTGTCCGTATTGTGGTTATAATGAGACAGCAGACGAGCAGGAGGCATATTACCTTGCTCCGGGTACGATTATAGGTGGCAAGTACATCGTGGGAAAGGCGATGGGATACGGAGGTTTCACCGTATCTTATATCGGAATGGACGCTGAGAAGAACCGTAAAGTTACGATAAAGGAGTATCTGCCGTCCGATTTAACCACTCGCTCGCAGGGAGAAAATGAAATCACCATCTATTCAGGAGATGCGTTGCAGCAGTTTGAAGAAGGGCTTAGCACGTTCCTTAACGAGGGAAACCAGATTCAGCAGTTGGGTGATTTGAGTGGGATAGCCACTGTGTATGATTGTGTGTCGGAAAATGATACCGGTTATATTATATCAGAACATCTGGACGGAAAAACATTGAAACAGATTGTGGAGGAGGGCAAGATTTTCTCAGCAGAGGAAACAAAGCAGTTTGCGTCTATCCTTCTTTCCGGTTTGGAAAAATTACATCAGGTTCATGTGATACATTGTGATATTGCACCGGAAAACATTGTGATAACAGAGGATAGCCAGATTAAGCTGGTAGATTTTGGTGCAATCCGCTATGCAGCCACCTCAAACTCAAAGAGTCTTGCCATTATTTTGAAACAAGGCTTTGCACCGGAGGAGCAGTACCGCAGCCGGGGAGAAAAAGGGGCATGGTCTGACGTGTATTCTGTGGCGGCTGTTCTGTACTAT
Organism: uncultured Eubacterium sp.; assembly: GCA_964518785.1. Taxonomy (GTDB): domain Bacteria; phylum Bacillota; class Clostridia; order Lachnospirales; family Lachnospiraceae; genus Eubacterium_F. Next base: position 10,415 of record CAZFHT010000001.1, on the reverse strand, counting down.
ATGTTGACAGGAAAGGTGCCGGAGGAATCCGTGGAACGTGCCTTGACGGATAAACTTCAGGAGCCATCCAAATTAGGCGTGGAACTTCCGCAGGGTATGGAAAATGCCATTATGAATGCTTTGAATGTATTTCAAAAAGATCGGACGCCGTCAGCAGAGATGTTTTTGCGAGAGCTGGAGAGTTCGAATGTAAAGCGAAACAAGGTGAAGATAAAATCAGATACCGGAAAGTTCCCAGTCTGGGCAAAATGTACGGTGGCGGCTCTCCTCTGCGTGGCACTGGCTGGTGGAATTTATGTGGCGAAAAATATGAATACGGAAGTGCAGGTGACAGAAAACAAAGACAGTATGTCTATGCTCAATGTTACCGGGAAATCTTTAGACGAGGCACAGCAGGTATTGAAAAACGCCGGATTTTCCGACCCGGTAATTGTGTATAAACTGGGGGAAGATGAGGAAACGGTTTCTCTACAGACGCCGAATGCAGGCACCATTATTCAGAAGGACAGTGAAATTGTTCTTTATGTGAAGAATAATTCGAAACTCACCTTAAATAAAGATGTGCAGAATATTTCGGAGAGCGACATTAAAAAACTTCGCCGTCAGTTGAAAAGCATCGGTGTCACTTTGGAGGCTGATGAAAAACAGGAAAACAGTGAAATTCAGAGGAATAATCTGATTTCGATTAAGCAAAATGGTGAGGAATTTGATTACGGTAATTATGTTGAGGCAGACAGCAAACTTACGTTTGTAATTTCCAAGGGAAGTAAGGCAAAGTCAAACCAGACGATTCCTGCCACTTACATACATAAAAAGTATGAGGATATCAAGCAGGATACTTCTTATATGATTCAGTATGAAAATGCGAAGGATAACTGTGTGCCGAAACCAATGCAGTGCTTTGGAGACGGAAGTGTGTATGGGGAAGGAGAAATTGCTTACCAGACACTTGAAAAAGGTGATGCGTATAAGGATGATTTCGCTTTGTATGAAATAAGTGAAGTGGTGAGCAGTGCAGGTTACACAAAGGAGGAGTTCGAGAATCTCCTGACAGAAAAGTATGGGATGGACAAGGATAATATTACGGTAAGTAACGTAGGTGAAACGGATACGGACTATCAGTGGACGGTCACGGATTCCGGAATTTCCGGTCTGTCAGCACAGAAAAATTGTTTTTCTGCCAATGCGAAAATCAAAATATGGAAAGATGTTGCGACGCCGACTCCGGCAGTGACTGAAAACAGTTCATCAGGAACGGATACGACAAACAAAAAACCTTCGTCCGGCAATTCTTCTTCCGATAAAAAATCATCGAATGAACAAAGTGCAATGGATAAAGGTGGAAATTTGGAATAGTCATAAAACACAAACGGAACGCAGAGAAAGGAAAACGATATGAAGAGATGTTATAGCTGTATGGAGCCGATAGAGGCAGATGTGAACATTTGTCCCAACTGCGGGTATCATCAGGATGAGACAGTGGACACATCCATCTACCTGAAGCCGGGAACAACGCTCCAGAATAAATATATCGTGGGAAAGGTGCTGGGATACGGTGGTTTTGGCATTACCTATGTAGGCTGGGACATGAATCTGAATCGAAAGGTGTGTATCAAAGAGTATTTTCCTAGAGCTCTTTCCAAACGTGCCGGTACGGAGCAGACGATGGTGACGGTGAATGACGAGGAGCAGGTAGACCGCTTTCGCCTTGGATTGCGGCAGTTTTTGGAAGAGGCGAGAAGTCTGGCAAATCTGGCAAACGTGAAAGGAATTGTAAAGATACATAGTTTTTTTGAGTCGAATCACACCGGTTATATCATCATGGAATATTTGGAGGGTCAGGACGTAAAGGGAATGTTGAAAGCTGAAGGCGGTAAATTTGGCTACCAGAAAGCAGAGTACATTGTCCTTACGGTACTCCATACCTTGAATGAAATACACAAGAAAAATGTGCTGCACCGGGATATTGCACCGGATAATATTTTTATTACGAACGAGGGCGTGATTAAGCTGATTGACTTTGGGGCGGCAAAACACGCAGCGGCACAGGCAAACGCAACTGCGGAAATACTGCTGAAGGAGGGGTATGCTCCTTTGGAGCAGTACCGCCGTGACACGAGACAGGGAACTTATACCGATATTTACGCTGTAGCAGCATTATTTTACCGAATGTTGACGGGGAAAAAGCCGCCGTCGGCACGAAGTCGTTTTAAAGAGGATACACTTCCTACTCTTTCCGATATGGGAGTGAATGTGCCGGACTATGCGGAGGTGGCGATTATGACTTCGCTGAACCTCCAGCCGCAGCACCGGATTCAGACTGCTCATGAGTTTATGGAGGCATTGAATGGAGCCGATTTTGTGCCGAGGTATGAGCCGGACTGGATTTTGCCGCATCAGGAGGATGAAACAAAGAAGACGGGATTTTCAAAGCTGATAGAAAAATTCAGTACAGCATCCATTGGAGTAAAAGTGGCGGTTATTCTTGGATTTCTGGTGATTGCCGGAGGCGGCGTGACCGGCATTTTGATGATAATGCCGGACAATAACGTTGCTGTGGTTGCAAACGGCGAAGGAATCGTAACGGTTGATACTTTAGAGGGAAAGACACTTTCTACGGTAAGAGAGGAACTGGAGCAGGAGGGAATTACCGAGTTGTCGGTTACTTATGTCCTAAATGATGCGGAGTACGATACGGTTCTCAGTCAGTCGGTGGCAGCGGGCAGTGTCATTGACACGGCACAGGATACGTCCATAGAGCTGACGGTGAGTGGAGGAAATCAATATGTGACTTTGAATCGCTATGTGGAGATGTCGTTGGAAGAGGCAAAGAAGGCATTGGAGACAGATGGTGTTTCCTATGAGGTGAATGAAGTGTGTTCGGATGACCAGCCAAAAGGAACGGTTTATGACCAGAGCGTGTCGCCGGGAGATTTGTTTGATGTAACGTCATCCAAGCTGACTCTCAGCGTATCCAGAGGTCCGAAGTCAGACTATGACTGTACGGTACCGGATTTGTCAGGAATGACAGTGTCTGCGGCAAAGGAAAAGCTGAAGGAGTTAGGACTTACTTCTTCTTTGCTCACGGTGAAGACAGAAAAAGAAAGCGGTTACAACAGCAATGTTGCTAAGGGAAAGGTTGGCAGTCAGTCCATTTCCTCCGGTCAAAAATTAAATCTGGTGGATTTGGAGAGCAGCAAAAAGACCATCACTCTGTATACCAGCCGGGGAGAAGAACCAAAGCCGGAGGCTACACCGACGCCGACAAAGAAACCTTCGAAAAAAAGCAGTGAAAAAAAGAAGTCAAAAAGCAGTTCAAACAGTAGCAGTAACCTGCCTAATGTGCAGGCGGAAGATGACTATGGAAGTCTTTGGTAAAACAAACATAAGAGGTAGTGTAAAATGGCAGGAAAGAAATTAGTAGACCCGAACAAACTTTGTATGGGATGTATGAAATTAAGGGAGAACCCACAAGGACCATGTCCGTTTTGCGGGTTCTCCATCGAGACGTACCAGATGTCAGAAAATGCACTGAATCCTTACGAAATATTAAACGGAAAATATCTGGTAGGAAGGGTAATCGGTAAAGGTGGTTTTGGAATCACTTATATCGGCTGGGATTTTTACCAGAGCAAGAGAGTATGTATCAAGGAATATTTTCCAAGAGGAGTTGCAGCAAGGACATCGGAGACGACAATGCTGAGTCTTGATTTTCAGCACACAACAGATACAGAGATGGCACAGACGGCTTATTTATCAGGATTGCAGAATTATTTGCAGGAGGCGGCAAATTTATCTGTTTTTTATGATTTGCCGGGGATTGTATCCGTCCGAGATTTTTTCTATGGCAATAATACGGCATATATTGTGATGGAGTACATTGAGGGTATTCATCTCAGACAGTATGCGAAAAAGTGTGGAGGAAAATTTACGCCGGAGCAGTTGCTTCCGCTTATGAAGGATGTAATTTCATCACTTGGCGTAATCCACAAAGCAAATATTATACATCGGGATATCAGCCCGGATAATATTATGATTAGTACGGATTACCGTGTGAAAGTGATTGATTTTGGGGCGGCAATGCTCTATAAACAATCCGGTGACAATGCGGTGGTGCTGAAACATGGATACGCCCCGGTGGAGCAGTATGACAAAGATGGAAATCAAGGACCATGGACGGATATTTACAGTTTGTGTGCTACGATTTATTATCTGCTCACCGGAGTGAAGATACAAAAGTCCATTGAAAGAAAGGAACAGGATAAGGTTCTTTGCCTTCAGGCAATGGGGGTTCCCATTGCGGAGGAGCAGGATAAGGTTATTATGAAGGGATTGAGTGTGGAGATTGCTGACCGTTACTCATCAATGGAAGAGTTGTACAATGCACTTTATTAAAATTTACGAGCAGGAATGGAGGAAAATATGAAGTGGTATAGTTGGTTAAGTATAGGAGTGCTGGCGTTGTTTATCGTAACGTTATTTTTACCCCAGATAAAAATTTCGGGGGAGAGATACGTCAGCGTGGCAGAGGATGTAAACCAGCATTTGCAGGATAGGGAGGAAGACAAAGGGGAGGATTCTGTTTCACCGGGAGCCGTATCGGCGGCAGCGGTGGAAATGTCCGGATTTGATGACGATGAGAACCGGGACAAGCAAGTTGACGATTATGATAAGCGAATTGAAGATGAGCTGGACTCGGACTCCATGAATGGCTTGTTTTTAGGGAAATGGCTGCTCACGGTGGATGACACGCTGTATTTTGACGGTGCTGTTTTTCAGGATGAAAAAAAGATTGAGGACAGCGGTGTTCAATCTGTTTTCAAGTGGATGGGAGTGTTAATTTATCTTCCGATTCTTCTTGCTGTTGCCGCACTTGTTCTTTGTATTTTGAATAAGCGGGCGAATGAGTGGATTCTCCTTGCATTGGGCGTGTTGACAGGAGGCGTTCAAGCGTTTTGGTATTTTCTGTTCCCGAGACTTGTGTGGGGGAAGATTTCTGATTATGTGAATGACTTTACAAGCATTTCAAAGGAAGTGCTGCACAGTGACGGAATGGGAAATTATACAATCGGGAGAATGATTTCACATTTCAGTGCATGGGGACACATTGTGAATCTTGTTTTTGCTGTGCTCTTTGTTGTGATGGGCGTTCTGCTGTTGACGGTGTTCCGTGAAAAACATACCTCTTTTTCAGAAGAAATGCCGAATTTTTCAAGCGGTAAAGTGACGTGTATTTCCGGGGAATATCAGGGATGTTCTTTTGATTTGAGAGTCGGAGAGGAATTTATTATCGGCAGAGACCCGAAATATAGCCAGTTGATTCTTAGTTATTCGAAAATAAGCAGGAGACACTGTGGTATTAAATACAATGCCGAAAATGGCAGTTACCTTGTGAAAGATTATTCTTCGAATGGAACGATGATTGCAGGCGGCGGGAAGGTAGCAAGCACACATTTTCAGGAATTACCGCCGGGGGCTGTGTTGTATCTTGCCACGGAAAAGGAATCATTCCGGCTGGACTAAGAGATGAATGGAAAGGAAATGGAGGGGAAATATGAATTACGAAAAAGAAAAGAAACCGCTTTTGCTTTGGCAGATGATTGTTATGGCGGTTCTTTGGGGAACAGTCATCGTATCTATGTTTTTTTCAAGGATTCACCTTCGGGGGGATATGATTATTGATATTTTTCAGGAAGCCGTGGAGAATGCATTGGAAAAAATGGAAATCAGTGATTTGCTGAGTGATTATATTACGGATGAAGACTGGGACGAACTCAGAAGTGAATGGAACGAGAATGCCCCGGCTGATTTTTCGCTCAGCGGTTTGGATGTGATTTTTCTGGATGAGGAAACTTTGATTCGGAAAATAACGCCTATTCTGGAATGGAAATCAATGGATAAGGAAGAACTGGACGAGGAAGTAGAACAGGCGATGGAAAGTTTGGAGACGGACTCCTCTTTTCGGTCATTGATGGATAGTTTTATGAATTATTTTGGCTATATGAGGGTCGGATATTTGCTGATTTATATCGCAGCATTGATTTTGCTGATTCTATCCGTCCTCTGGTTTGTATTTCGGTGGGACAGACTGATTTTCGGATTGATAAACCTGCTGGCGGCTGCCGGAGGCACGTTTGTGACATTGGCTGGAACTCTTGATTTGTCATCACATGGAGAAAATGTGGTAAAACAATTATTTTCGGAGTGGATTGGTGACGGTTCTGTCGGTTCTATCTTTGATTCCGTAGTGGAGAAAATTAATTTTTCAAAACCGTCCATTTTGCTCTGGCGTAGTATGAACATGACTTTTGGCGGTGTTGGATGTATGATTGTGTGTATTTTGCTGTTTTTGTTTTCTGCCGTTGTGATGGTGACCGGGAAAAAATCAAAGTCTGCCATGTCGGTCGGAGCAGTTTCCATGGCGGCACCAATAGGGGCAGCACCCATGGGAAATATGGCGGCACCAATGGGAGCAGCACCCATGGGAACAGCACCAGTTGGCAGTGTACCGATACCGACGTCGATTGGAAAAGTGACAGTAACACGGGGAGAATTTCAAGGTGCGTCTTTGGAAATTAAGGATGGTGAAGAGGTGATTCTGGGGAGAGACCCATCGATTTGCCATCTGGTATTTTCGCAGAGTGAAATAAGCAGAAAACATTGCGGCATACGCTATGATTCAAGAAATAATGTGTATTTTGTAATAAATTATTCCTCTAATGGCACTTCTCTTTTGTCAGGGCAAAATATTTCCAGTGATACTTTTGTACAAGTTGCACCGGGAAATACGATTGAATTGGCAGGGGGGAAAGAAGAAATTTCTTTAGGCTGAGAGAGTTATTGCACAAATTTTTGTGCAGGAAGGAGATAAGAGATATGATATGTAAATATTGTGGAGCACAAGTTCGTGACGGCAGTCCGTTCTGTGGAAATTGTGGGAAGAAAATGGAAAGTTGGAATGGAAATTCGCAGGGGGTGAAAACGCTGTTTTCTGATTTGTCGAAAAACAGAACTCCAGGAACAGTGGCATCGCTGGTAGTCTTTATTGTGTTGTGCATTTCTTCGCTGTTTAGCATTCTTGCACTGGCATTGCGAGAGAGCATATCTGAATATGATGTGCCGACAAGCTGGAAGTCGTTAGTCAACATTTCGACATCGTTATGGGTTTTTTTGCTGATTTTTCAATTGGCAATGATTGTTTTAATTATTTTAAAACTGGATTTAATAAATGTTATGACAGCCGGAATCGGTGTGGAAGGGCTGTGTATGATTCTGTTTTTTGCTATGATAAATAAGTGGATGGACAATATCGATGATGGCCCTCAGGGACTTGTGATTGCGTTTATGATTCTTCTCATTTTGGCGATTGCGGCAAAGCTGACGTTTGTATTTATTCATAGTTTTACCGGGCAGAATTTTGAAAAAGTGCTGCTTATTTTGTCAATTTCCTACTTTGGAGCTGCATTTGTATTCAGCATGACGATATTTTTGATTGCAATGCTGAATGAAGATGGGGAAGCGGGCGAAGCATTAAATAAGTTGTGTGGAATTGGATTTGGTTTTACTTCCTACTGTATCGCTTTGTGCGCTGCGGGAGTGATTAGTGTATTTCTTTATCTTGGACTTTTGACGAAGACAAAGTTTGTCATGGGAGGGCAAAAGACATATTCCGGTACGGTTGGCGGTTCGGCTCCCGTTACGCAGATTCCTGCTGCACAGCCTATGATTGAGTGTATTGCCGGAACGTATCAAGGTCAGAGATTTTCAGTGAATGGAGAAATTGTAATTGGTTCGGGGCAGGGACAGGTCAGCATTTTGGAAACGGGTGTCGGGGTCAGCGGACAGCATTGCAGAATCCGTTTTGAGCAAAGTCAGAACTGTTACTATGTAGCGGATTTGTCCACGAATGGAACATTTGTAAACAACCAAAGGATTCAGCGGGGAGTTTATGTGCCTTGCATGAGAGGAAGTATTGTAGTTCTTGCGGACCAGGGGAAACAGTATCGTCTTTTATAAAATTGCAAGGGGGAAATAGTCATGAGTCAGTTGAAAAAAGGACTTATCTGCGGTGGAACCTGCATGGCAGTAGTTGTGTTCCTGCTTTGTTTTGTTTTTCTTGTTCCGTCCGGGAAAGATGGGAAAAAGGAAGATGATAAACAACAGGAGCAGATTGGTTCAGATACGGCAGAGGATGGAAAGTCGATGAAATTTAGTGCTGCTGCTTATCAGGTTCCGGCTAATCAGGATACTGACATGACACAGTATCTGGATACAGAGGGGATGGATTCGGAAGACATTGAGTGGAGTGCGGATTCGGACAATGTGACGGTAGGAAGTCAGGGACATCTTGTGATAGAGAATTATGGTGTCAACACTACGCTGACCGCTGCCAGCAAATCTGATTCATCTCTTCAGGCTACGTGTCAGGTATCTACCCGGACAGAGGAGGATGACCTTGAGTATCAGGTCAAAAGCCTGAATGAGATTCAGGATAATACGGCGTCGGGCAGTGCGGTTTCTGTAAATAATACAGAGGATAATACGGGAATATCTTTTCAGACAATGACGTATTCTCCGGCAAAAAGAAATAAATCTTATAAATGGGATAAGTCGTTATTTTATTCCTTGGAGGATGTGTATGTGGATTCGGACAAAGATGGAAAGATAAATTCGTATGACGTTACGAGAAAGAAATTTACAAATCTGGATTCGGGCAATGAGATGGAGTATGAGATTTATGAAAATCCGACAACAAATAAAATTAACAAAATAATCAGCATTGAATATCTGAAAAACAAGCTGGAGATTACGTCATATTATTACACGGATGATGGAAAAGTAAATTTTATCTTCAAAAAAAGAGATACGAACTACGTACCGGATTATGCAAGTCCTGACAATAACGGAGAACGGTATTATTTTAAAAAGGATGTTATGGTGAACTGGCGTATTGTGGATAATTCCGCATCTAAAAAAATTGTCAGTTATTGTGTGGGAAAAAAGGAGTATGACCGATTAAAGAAAGCCGGAACGGACAACAAGATTACAATGTATGATAAATGTTCGAAAAAGCGGAAAAAATCTTTTGACAAAAAAGAAAAGGAAATGCTGAATAAGGCGTATATTACATATCAGAAAGTTACGGCATCGGAGGGAATTTCAACGATATACGGATATGTTTATGATGTGACAAATCAGCCAATGGAAAATGTAGAGGTGTCGTTGAATACGGATGACTTTGAAAAAGAATTGGGTACATTTCAAACTAATTCCGAGGGGCAGTATGCCATTCAGGTGCCGAACCGTAAAAAATCCTATTGTTTGTCTTATGTGAAAGACGGTTTTAAGGAACAGAAAATGTACGGCGTTACAATGGATACAACACAGACGAATGTTTATGGTGAGACGGTTTATATGCCGGAGACTAGTGAAGAAACTTTTTCAAATACACTGCGGTTTTATGATGCGGCGACGCAATATAGTTCTACGCAGATGATGTCACTGAATTCCGGGGATGTGAATATTCGCGAGGGAATAAACAATCGGGATGGAGATATTTTATTGACTGCTCATTTTTCGGATGGTTACACAAATGTAGATTTAGCACCCGGAATGTATACTGTTGAAGTAAACAGTGACAACTATACTCGTACTTATTGTAACATTTTTGCCAATCCGGAGTTATCAGAAAATGTACATGAAATTTATGTTTCCGGGGAACTTCGCAGTGACGAGATGAGAATTGTGCTGACTTGGGGAGCGTCGCCTAGTGATTTGGATTCGCATTTGTTCCTTCCTTATGATGGAAGTGCAGGAAGTGAGGCAACGGGAGACGCATATCACATTTCATATTATAGTAAGCAAATTGCAGATGGCTCCGCAATGCTGGACGTGGACGATACGGATGGATATGGTCCGGAGACAACGACAATTTATAAAATGAAAAACGGTTACTATAAGTTTTATGTTACTGATTTTCATGCCTGCTGTCAGGGGGACTATAAAAGTACAGAGATGTCGCAGTCGTCTGCTACCGTGCGTGTTTATGGAAAGAATGGGCTTGTACAAAGTTTTTATGTTCCGGCGAACCGTAAAGGCGTCATTTGGGAAGTCTTTGAAATCCGCAATGGCGTTGTTGTGCCTGTTCAGCGGTATTATGATAATGTGGATGGGAAAACGTGGTATCGAAGTGATAAGTGATGAGTATTTAAAATAAAGTTTTAAATTAAAGAGGTGCATCACTGTTATTCATAAAAAAATAAAAGAAATTAAAAAAACAGTTGACAACAGAAACAATCCATGCTAAGATATGTCTTGTGTTCAGCGAGTGAACATCGTTCGTTGGACGAACGAGAGACAATGCGCGAGTGGCTCAGTTGGTAGAGCACAACCTTGCCAAGGTTGGGGCCGCGGGT